>CALCTU010000121.1 GCA_937907045.1 uncultured Alphaproteobacteria bacterium | reverse complement strand
GATGAACATCATTTTGATATGCAAGTGAGTGTGACTCACTGGTTGCTTGGCGAGCTTTATCGGTATGAGGGAAGGTTTAAGTTGGTTGAGGACGAATGACGTTTAGCGTAATGATACTGGGTGGTTATGGCAATTTTGGTGGTTTTATCGCCAGGCAGCTTGCGAATGATAAGCAAATTAGACTCACTATTGCTGGTAGAGATCTAGATAAAGCGCAAAATTTTGTTGACCAGTTATATGCAGTTCACACTGCATATGCCGTTTGTGTGAATGTAAATGAAAATATCGACAAGGTACTTACGCAATATAAGCCCGATATAGTCATTAATTGCTGTGGTCCATTTCAAGGAAAGGATTATCATGTAGCGCAATGCTGTATTGAACATGCATGTCATTACATCGATATAGCGGATGGTCGTGATTTTGTTGCCAATTGTGATCAATTACATGACAAAGCGCTTGCGGCCAACGTGTTAGTATGCTGTGGTGCAAGTTCAGTTCCTGCATTAAGCAGTGCAGTCATTGATGCTTATAAAGATCAATTTAGGCGATTAGAAGAAGTAGAGTACGCAATTAGCACCGCCCAAAAGACGCCGCGTGGTTTAGCAACAACTAAAGCAATATTGAGTTATGCTGGTAAGCCATTTAAAACACTCATCAATGGCAAGTGGCAGGATGTCTATGGGTGGCAGGATATTCAAATTAGGCGATTTTGGGAACTAGGCGCTCGTTGGTTATGTAATTGTGACGTTCCAGATCTTGAGTTATTTGCTAAGCGGTATCCAACACTCAAAACAATTCGATTCCAAGCCGGTTTAGAGCTATTTATCTTGCATGGAGGGTTGTATGCATTGTCATGGTTAGTGCGTATTGGATTGCTGTCAACGCTAAAGCCTTTTTCTAAAAGTTTATTGGCAATGTCTAATATATTTAACATCATTGGGACAGATAAAAGTGGTTTTTACATGAAGCTTTCTGGGAGTAATCACCAAGGAAAGCCAAAGTCGTTGCAGTTTAATTTATGTGCAAAGGCTGGTAATGGCCATTATATTCCGTGTATGCCAGCAGTGATTTTGACAAAAAAGCTTGTACAAGGAGCATTGGAAAAAAAGGGTGCTACGGCGTGTATGGGGCTGATTACGCTACAAGAATATATGGCCAGCTTGGATGAGCTTGATGTAAGCTGGTGTGTAGAGCCGCTTTAACGTATTTGCCTAACTGCTTCGCTTAAAATAATAGCTGTGGATACTGCTACATTCATTGAACGGGATGTTCCTTGCATGGGTATGGTTACTCTGTTTTTACAATAATCATGGACCTCATCTGGTACTCCCGCAGATTCCCTGCCAGCCATAATAATATCATTATCGGTGAACGTAAAATGAGTGTAGGCTTGATTGGTTTTGGTTGTCGTTAGAATAAGTCGATGCTGACTGCTTTCAAGCCAATGAACAAAATGCTGCCAACTGGCATGCCGGGTAATGGTTGAAAAATCAATATAATCCATGCCCGAGCGTTTTAATTTTCGGTCATCAAAGGGGAAGCCACATGGCTCAATAATGTGTGTGTGACAACCAAAACACGCGGCAGTACGAAGCGTGGTGCCAAGATTTTGAGCGATGTCTGGCTGATAAAGGGCAATAGAAGGCATAACAAGCGACTGTATAACCATTGTTGAAACTCTTTTCAAGGGCAGCTAAATAAAAGGATAAGATTTTCCACTAGCCAAGCACGGCTTTTTTGTCTATAACACAAAAAAACTAGCCCGCTTGTTTGAGGCGGTTACCGTTATTGATTAAATAATGTTATTGATTAAATAATTAATTAATGTTGAGCAACATGCAAAATTCTTATTCGGACGATTCATCCTCTTCGCCTTGCCAGCAACCAACTGCAACTCGTCGTGATTTTGTAACTACTACAGCCAGTGCAATGGCCGTGGTTGGTGCAGCGTCGTTTGCGTGGCCGCTTCTTGATTCACTTAACCCTTCTGCGGATGTATTGGCTTTGGCTTCTACGGAAGTTGATTTGTCAGATGTAGAAGTTGGTCGTACTATACGTGTTAAGTGGCGCGGAAAGCCGGTATTTATTAAACGTCGTAGCCCTGAAGAAATACAGGTGGCTCGTGAAGAGAGTTTGGATGCACTTCCTGATAAAGAATCAGATGAAGATCGTGTTAAAAAAGGTCATGAAGAATGGTTGGTAGTGTTGGGTGTTTGTACCCATT
>CALCTU010000120.1 GCA_937907045.1 uncultured Alphaproteobacteria bacterium | reverse complement strand
TTTTATATATTACCTCTGGCTATGATAAGGTTTTAGCCCTGGATGCAACAAGCGGTAAATTACTCTGGATCAGAAATATCAATTCCATTGCCAGGTCAAGTCCTTCGGTTATTAATGGTATGCTCATGGTTAATACTATTGATAACCGTTTATATGCTTTAGATGCGAGTGATGGTGGCCTTGTATGGACACATTCGGGTATAGTATCAGATGTTAGTATGTTTGGGTCTACTGCTCCTGTAGCCAGAGGAGACATTGTGTTTGTACCATATTCTTCTGGCGAAATTTATGCGATACATGTGGATTCTGGCCGTACAATTTGGAGCGATATCGTTAGTTCCCAACAGCGAGCTTATTCATCTATTTCAGACATACATGCTGCACCAATATTATATAAAAACCATGTTATTTCTGTGAGTAGCGATGGTGTGATGGCTGCTTTTGAGGCAAAAACAGGTAGTCGCACATGGCAAACGCAATTAAAAAGAGCATCTACTCCTTGGGTGGCAGGTGATTTTGCTTATCTTATTACCCAAAGTAATGAGTTGGTGTGTTTATTTTTGCCCACTGGTGCAATACGTTGGGTACGACAATTGACAAAATTTGAGGATATCGAGGACCAAGAAGGGCCAATTACATGGAACGGTCCGGTTATGGGAGCAGGTTCCTTGTGGATTGTTTCATCTCATGGTAAACTATTAGAATTGTCAGCTCAAGACGGTCAAACTATTTCACAGTTAGAAGTTAATGAGGATATTTATCTTTCTCCTGTATTGGCCAATGGCGCAATGTTTTTACTAACCCAGGATGCGCGATTACTAAAACTTGGAAAATAGCTTGTTGTTCTTTAGTGTTTCATGCGTCTGTTAGTTTGGCAAATGCATAATCTTCGGGGGTGTTTGTATGATACGAACGTGGATGGTATTAGTACTAATTTGCTGCTTACCGCTTACCTCTTTGGCTGTTGTAGGGCGTAATATTTATACGCACCCTGCCAATAAGGGAGTAGTGCTTTACCCTAATGTTGATAGGATACTTATTATTGGTGATGGTCTGGTGTCGCATCACCAGGTGGGAAGGTCACGTTCATTAGAAGAAACATTGGCAAGATTTTTACGCATGGCTGGCTACGTGGATACGCAAGTAGTGTCGATTGCAGAGCCCAAGCTTAATAGTTCGGCGGCACGTCTTAAGATGCCAAGCATTCTAGAATATTATAAACCATCCATTGTGATTATGGCACTGGGGTATGAAGATGTTATTCGTCAAGAAAAACTAAAGAGCAGCATGCAGCTTATGGATGAGATGTTAACTCAGCTTAAGAAGGCTAAGATTCGGATATTATTGGTGGGCGTAAAGCCGCCTGAAGATGCATTTCCGTTCTACAAAGAAAAGCTGCCCCAAGTGTATCAATATTTAGCAAGTAAGCATCAAATACCTCTATATCCAGAGCTTAGAGCAGGCTTGTCAGAAGAAAATGGTATGTTGATGAAAGATAAAATTCACCCATCGCCAAAAGGAGTGCGGTTTATAGCTCAGCAGCTCCAACCTACCATCGAGGCTATGCTAGAAAAACTGTATGAAGATAGGCGCTTTAGTGAGCAAGAAAGCTTCTATAGCGAAGAAATAGAGCTTCCATAGTAGAGAAGGGAGCACGCGCGGGCAGGCAGTAAAAAATACTTACTCTTTGGGTGTGTGTTTGTTTTTTGTCACTACATATTCTCCCTTCGTACAAGCTAAATAAGCTGATAAAAACTTGTGGCATATGATAAGCAATATAGGAATACCAAGTGAAAGTTCACCATATAGTTCCATTTGGCGTTGCATATACATGACCGCCGATAAGCCAAAAAGGGCCAGACTGAAAAACATGTAAATACCTATTCCTTTGACACGAAAAGTGGATTTACAATGAAAACACTTCACGCGTACAAAGGTAACAGGCCATAAAAGTTGTAAGAAATACACTTTCTTACTGCAAGCTGGGCAATGAATGGAAAAATTGCTTCTACCCATAAAACCAATCCTAAGCTGCGGATTTTTTCTGAGACTTTGACTTAGGTTTTGACTTTGTTTTTTCTTCATGTTTTTCGGCGCTCATCGACTGTACCGCTGCAAGTGCTGCAGTGTTTAGGATGTCCGATACGGTTGCTGCCATTGGAACAATTTGGACCGATTTTTCTAAACCAATCAACATTGGGCCAATTACTGTGCCGCCACCAAGTTCTTGCATGAGTTTTGAAGAAATGTTAGCAGAATGCAATGCTGGCATAATAAGAACATTTGCTGAATTGGATAAACGACTAAACGGATATAATTCCATTAGCTCTGGATTAAGAGCAACATCTGCTGCCATTTCACCATCATATTCAAAATTAACATCACGTTGATCCAAAATCTCAACTACTTTGCGTACCTCACATGATCGTTTACGCATGAGGCTGCCAAAGTTTGAATAAGATAATAGAGCCACTCGTGGTTCATGACCTAGATGACTTGCTTCTTCAGCTGTTTGAATGGTGATGTTAGCAAGTTGTTCTGGGCTGGGTAATTCATGTACGGTTGTATCAGAAACAAATACTGTTTTACCATTGGCGATCATAATAGACATGCCAAATACTTCTGAATTTTCACGTGGTTCAATGACTTTGCGTACATCTTCTAGTGAATCATAATAATCACGTGTCATGCCTGTTATCATTGCGTCGCCATCGCCGCATTGTAGCATACATGCGGCAAAGAAATTACGGTCGGTTTTAACCATACGGACACAGTCACGATATAAGTAGCCCTTGCGTTGTAAACGCTTATACAGAAAGTCGATATATTCATCATTGCGTGTTGTAATGGCAGCATTATGAATTTCAATACCATCGTCATCGATGCCAAGCTCTTGCATGGTAGCAAGAATTTTATCGCTGCGGCCAACTAGTTTAGGTGTGCCGTAGCCTTGATCACGCCAGTGAGCTGCGGTGCGGATGACTTTCTCATTTTCACCTTCTGAGAAGATAATATCTTTAGGGTTGCCTTTGATGCGGTCAAAAATAAGACTCATGCTGTTGGCGGTTGGATCTAAGCGAGAACGTAAGCTTTGTATATAAGCTTCCATGTCGTCAATAGGTTTTCTGGCGACGCCTGTATCCATGGCTGCTTTTGCAACTGCTGGAGGTACTGTGTAAATAAGACGTGGATCAAACGGTACAGGGATAATGTAGTCAGGGCCATATTCAAGTTTTTTACCTGAGTATGCCATTAATACTTCTTCAGGTACAGGTTCGCGTGCTAGTTCAGCAAGAGCGTTTGCGGCTGCAATTTTCATCTCTTCGTTGATCTCGCGGGCTCTAACATCCAATGCACCACGGAAAATATAAGGGAAGCCCATTACATTATTTACTTGGTTGTTATAATCGGAGCGTCCGGTAGCAACAATAGCATCTGGTCTAGCGTCGCGAGCATCTTCGGGCCTAATTTCTGGATCTGGGTTGGCCATAGCAAATATAATTGGATTGTCTGCCATGCCTTTTATCATGTCTTTAGATAATGCATCTTTGACCGATAATCCCAAGAATACATGAGCGCCTTGGAGGGCATCTTCTAGGGTGCGTGCATCTGTTTTAACTGCAAGGGCAGATTTCCACTGATTCATGCTTTCTTTACGTCCTTCATAAATCACGCCAGTACGGTCGCAACATAGGATGTTGTCGTGCTTTACGCCCATTTCTTTTAGTAGTTCAACGCATGCAATTCCAGCAGCACCTGCACCGTTAAGAACAACCTTTAAGTCTTCAATTTTACGTTTGGTGATATCTGCTGCATTGATAATGCCGGCGGCGCAAATGATAGCCGTACCGTGCTGATCATCGTGGAATACTGGAATATCCATGACTTCTTTGAGTTTTTGTTCAATAATAAAGCAGTCTGGAGAGCCAATATCTTCTAGGTTAATGCCGCCCCAGCTAGGGCCAAGTAACTTAACACAGTTAATAAATTCATCGGGATCGGTGGTGTCTACTTCAACGTCCACAGAGTCAATATCAGCAAAACGTTTAAATAATACAGATTTTCCTTCCATAACTGGCTTGGAGGCAAGTGCCCCTAGGTTACCAAGACCTAGTACTGCAGTTCCGTTTGATATAACGGCAACATAGTTACCTTTGGCTGTATAGTCATAAGCGGTATCAGGGTCTTTCTGGATTTCTATACAGGGTACGGCAACGCCCGGAGAATATGCTAAAGATAGATCGCGCTGGGTCATTAATGGCTTGGTAGGTGTCATTGAAACCTTACCGGGTTTGCCATCGCGCTTATGAAAATGAAGTGCTTCTTCGTCGGTGATGCGTACGGATTCTTTTTTTTCAGGCATAATGAGTATAAACGTTATTGGTTGAATTCACTTGCAAATAAGCCACGCAGCATACTGCCTGTATTCTTGTTGCACAAGTTAAAAAAGGTTAATCATTGACTTTAAAAATCTCACATGCCATAAGCGCATTCTGGTTTTTACAGGAGAACAACTTTAAGGTCATTATGTTAGCCAAGGACCAAACCGAATCATTATTACCTGTTGCTGCCTCAACTCCCATGATGCAGCAATATTTAGATATCAAGCATCAATATATGGAATGCTTGTTGTTCTACCGGATGGGAGATTTTTATGAATTATTTTATGACGATGCGTTGATAGCAGCAGATGTGCTGGATATTGCATTAACCAAGCGTGGCAAGAATGATGACCAGGATATTCCCATGTGTGGTGTGCCATGGCATAGTCATGAGCCTTATTTGTATAAGTTGATTAAAGCGGGCTATAAAGTTGCCATTTGCGAACAAATGGAAAGTCCTGCAGAGGCTAAAAAGCGTGGATACAAAGCGGTGGTGAAGCGTGAAGTGGTACGCATCGCAACTCCCGGAACATTGATAGAAGATCAGCTCTTAGATGCGAGTGAGTCAAATTATTTGGCATGTATTGCATTAGTTGGGAATTATATTTCAATTGCCTGGGTGGATATTTCTACCGGTGAATTTTTTACTGCTATTTCCTCAAAACAAACGTTAGGGTCTGATATAGCACGGTTACGCCCCAAAGAGATATTAGTGTCAGAAGGGTTGCTTGTACATGCCGTTTACGGACCTGTTCTTTCCGATTATAAAGAATTATTGTCTATACAAGTCAATAGCTTATTTAGTGAATCTAAAGTTAAATCCAAGTTGTTGACACATTTTGAGTTAGCGTCCTTGGATGCACTTGGGTTAACGGCTGCAAGTCATGTGGTGGCTAGCGGGGCGTTGCTAGAATATTTGTCTATTACACAAAAAAGCCAATTGCCACGATTGCAATTTCCTAAAGTGGTTCAAGCCCAGCAATTTATGGCGATTGATGCGGCTACTCGACGAAATCTTGAATTAGAACAAACATTACATGGTGACAGAAAAGGGTCATTGCTTGATATTATTGACCATACTCAGACAAGTCCCGGGGCCAGAGCTTTGCGCAATGATTTGGCGTGTCCATTAACTTCCGCCAATATTATTAATCAGCGCCTTGATGCAGTAAGCTTCTTTGTGAGGCAACCAGGCTTGGCTGATGCCTTAAGAGAATATCTAGCTGAAATTCCGGACCTTGAACGTTCAGTGGCTCGGTTATGCATGGATAAGGGTGGGCCAGTTGATGTGTTACATGTTGGTGTTGCGGTGCAGATGGCCTATAAGGTTATGCATCAATTACAATCTGTTGGGCATTTACCTTTGGCTATTTCACAATTGATGAAAGGCATTGATGGGCACCGTGATTTATCAAAAGATATTATTGCGGCGATTGATGATGAGGCGACCCGGTTTGTCAAAGATGGTGACTTTGTGAAAGCACGTTATAATTCGCGCCTTGATGAGCTCAGAGAACTTACAACGAACAGCAAAGAAGCCATCACGCGCTTACGAGATCAGTACCGGCAGCAAACAGGTGTTAATACATTAAAAATTACTCGTAATAATGTGCTAGGATATTACGTTGAGGTGACTCCTGCTCATAAAAGTAAAATTGATGAAACAATCTTTATTCACCGTCAGGGACTTGCCAATGCAGCGCGCTACACCACTGCTGAGCTGAAACAATTAGAGAGTGATATTCTTAATGCTGCGGATGAAGCACTTGCGCTTGAAAAGGCAATTTTTGAACAATTTTCAAAAGATATTCAGCAGCTTGCTGAGTCGCTATGTTCGGTAAGTAAGTTTATTGCCCGGTTAGATGTGTTTTCATCATTAGCGCATTTAGCAAGAATGCAAGGCTATGTTCGGCCGACAGTAGATGAGTCACTTGCATTTACCATTAAAGGAGGGCGTCATCCAGTCATTGAAGCTGTAGGGCAGGGAACGTTTGTTGCCAATGACTGTGACCTGTGTCCTAATCGGAGATTATGGTTGCTTACTGGCCCCAACATGGCAGGTAAAAGTACCTTTTTGCGTCAAAATGCACTCATTGCACTGTTGGCTCAGATGGGATCGTTTGTGCCTGCAGATGAGGCGTATATTGGAGTGGTGGATAAGCTGTTTAGTCGTATTGGTGCTTCGGATGATTTGGCGTCTGGCCGCTCGACCTTTATGGTTGAAATGGTGGAAACCGCAACTATCTTAAACCAGGCAACAAAGAAATCATTGGTTATTTTGGATGAAATTGGTCGTGGTACTGCTACCTATGACGGCTTGTCGATTGCGTGGGCAGTGGCAGAACGTATTCATCATCACAATAAGTCCAGAGCGTTATTTGCTACCCATTATCATGAATTGACAGCTCTTTCTTCGGAGCTTGCTGCAATGGTATGTTACACCATGAAGGTAAAAGAATTTGAAGGTAAGGTAGTATTCTTACATCAGGTGATCGAAGGGGCTGCTGATAGATCATACGGTATTTATGTGGCAACATTAGCTGGTTTGCCTAAGCCGGTTATTAGGCGTGCAAAAGCTATTTTGCAAACCTTGCAAGACACACAAGCTAATCGACCCTTACATATTTTAACAGAAGGTTTGCCATTATTTAAACAGGCCTATGCTACTGAAGATGCTGCCAATACTAATGAAGATGTCACAAAAAGCGGTTCACATAAGGCATTAGATATGTTAGATGAGATCGCTATTGACGATCTATCGCCTAAAGAAGCGTTGGATATATTGTACCAATTGAAAAAATTATCTGAACAAGAATGACTCCAGATATTACGATGAATGAATTGTTTAGCTTTGCCAATAAGCTAGCGGATGCTTCGGCTAACGTTATTCGTAAATATTATCGTAATGTGAATGGTTTTGAAACCAAAGGTGACGCATCCCCGGTAACGATTGCAGACAAAGAAGTTGAAAAATATTTGCGCAAGCTTATTGCTAAGCATTATCCAGATCATGGTATTATCGGTGAAGAGTTTGAATCGGTGAATACAGAGTCCGATTATCAGTGGGTGTTGGACCCTGTGGACGGAACAATGAGCTTTATTGTTGGTCGGCCATTATTCACAACTCTTATAGGGTTGTGTTATAAAAACAAGCCGGTTTTAGGTGTTATTGATCAACCAATTATTAGGGATCGTTGGGCTGGTATTATAAAAGAATTTACCAGTTTAAATGGCAATATGGTGCAAACTACCAAAATTAGAAAGCCCCAACATGCCATTATTGCAACGACTGCACCTGAGTACCTTACCAGTAAAGGTAAAAAGTACTTTAATCAATTGGCTAAGCAAGCAAAATATACGATTTATGGCGGCGATGCATATAATTATGGTCTGCTGGCAAGTGGTTATATTCATGCAGTCATTGAAACGGGGTTGAAGCTACATGACTTTTGTGCTTTGGCTGCTGTTGTACGTGGTGCTGGTGGTGTGATTACGGATTTTGAGGGCAAGGAGCTAACTCAATTTTCGGATGGTAACGTAATTGCTGCTTGCAGTAAAACACTTCATAAAGCGATATTGGAATTGGTATGATGACTAAGACGCTTACCATTATAGGGGCAGGGTTAGCAGGCTCTGAGGCAGCATGGCAGGCTGCTAACATGGGTATTGATGTTAAGCTTATTGAAATGCGTAGCCAGACACGAAAAACTCAGGCTCATCAAACAGATCACTGTGCTGAGTTAGTGTGCTCTAATTCATTTCGGTCAGATGATGCTACGGCGAGTGCCATTGGTTTGTTGCATGAGGAAATGCGCCGCCTAGATTCAATTATTATTGCTCAGGGCGATAAGCATAAAGTTCCAGCTGGAGGGGCGCTGGCTGTAGACAGAGATGCGTTTAGTGAGGGAGTGACACATACGCTCCAGGAACATCCAAATATTACCATAGAGCGTAGGGAGGTTAACGAACTTCCTACGGCGCAAGAAGGGCCTACTATTATTGCTACGGGTCCACTAACTTCAGATGATTTGGCAGCATCTATCTTGCGTGCTACTGGTGAAGAATATTTAGCTTTTTACGATGCAATTGCACCCATTATCCATACTGATTCAATTAATTTTGATATTGCATGGTACCAGTCCAGATATGATAAAGGCACGGGTAAAGATTATATTAATTGCCCAATGGATAAGGCGCAGTATGAACGATTTATTGAGGCATTATTAAATGCTCCTAAAACTGAATTTAAAGAATGGGAGAAAGATACTCCTTATTTTGATGGGTGCTTGCCCATAGAGGTGATGGCCTCGCGTGGCCCAGAGACATTGCGCTTTGGACCAATGAAACCGGTGGGCCTTACTAACCCACATCAGCCGGACGTTAAAGCCTATGCCATTGTGCAGCTTCGCCAAGATAATGCCATGGCTACATTATATAATATGGTTGGTTTTCAGACTAAAATGAAATATGGCGCCCAAACTGACATCTTCAGAACAATTCCTGGATTAGAAAATGCTGAATTTGCAAGATTAGGTGGGCTGCATCGTAATACTTTTATTAAAAGTCCAATCTTGCTAGATGAGACCTTGCGTCTTAAAAATCAACCTCATTTAAGATTTGCTGGGCAAATTACGGGTGTAGAGGGGTATGTTGAGTCTGCCGCGTGTGGATTATTGGCAGGTCGGTTTGCGGCATTAGAATTGCTAGGTAAATCCTATACATTACCACCAAGAGAAACCGCCATTGGAGCGTTGCTTGCTCATATAACAGGTCAAGCGCATGCGGATACATTTCAGCCAATGAACATTAATTTTGGTTTATTGCCACCCTTGGAGCAACGTGTTCCCAAGAAGCAGAGGAAGGCTGCTTATTGCCAGCGGGCGTTGGTAGCCAATGGACGGTGGCAGTAGTTTAATTATTCTACTACTAAACCCACTTCATTATTGCTTTTACCTAAACTTGAGCCGTAGAGCGTTGCACTAGGCTCAATGAATCCTTCAGGTTTTTTAGGCCATGAAACGTGCCCAGCAGTGGGAGCAGTAGATGCCGCATTCAGGTCAACAACATATCCTTGTGTTTTTTTGTTGATTTCTCTGAAGATAATAGAGTGTTGGCCTATTTCTACATAGGAAATATCGGTAAGTTCATTTCCGTCCATATCATACGCGAAGCATTTTTGGCGTTCTTTGGGATCGCTATAAATGTCTATGATGGTGTCAGGATTGCGCTCGTGAGACTCGCTAGTAATGTCCACCACAAATCTTCCGTAACGATTGTTAGTGTATCCATAACATGTTCCAACATATGTGTCATCATCTTCAATTATATTACATTCAATTGTCCAGTTTCCAATATAAGTTTCCTTGGTTTGTCGTGCGTAAGTGTTAACGCCAACACCCTCTTCTAAGGACCTAGGATCTATACGTGCATCATTTTTTGTGGAAATATTAGGGTCTTTAATGTCTGCTTGTTTTGGGTCAGTACATTTGCTTGTCGCAGCATCAAATATCATTGCCAAGCCATATCCGGCTGCTGCTGAAGCACCTGTACTTATTTCGATTTCATGGTCACTAAAAAATTTACGCACAAACCGATGATAAAGCCATGTACCTGCTGCTCCAATTACTATTGTTGTTCCGATGATTGCTTTGGTGGTACGTGTACATTTTTTATTGTCTGGAGATTCGCAATGATCGGTAACTGCATCTTGAATGAGGCCCGCTCCCAATCCGGCGGTACCACCTGCAATCATGCTTGCCTCAAGCTCATTATCGCCAAATATGTCGTTGAACTGATTATAAACAAAGCTTCCGGCTCCAGCTATTACTAAGGCAGCTCCTGTAACTCCTTTTGCAATACGTTCTATATTACTTCGTTGTTTACCCATATATTCCCCCTTCATTAATAGCTAGATTATTTACCATTGCGGAAGAATGTCAACTTATTGTTAATAAATCAATAATTTTTGAATAAAATAATATATGGGATAATGGAAAGGTCATTTGCGGCGCATTAGTGCGAAGGCTCAGATGAGAATGGATTAGTTTAGTTGCTAGTAATGACCATCCATACAAACCTAAATCCTCTTACATCAACAGGTTTGGTACAAACATCATAAGATTTCTTAGTAATCCGCTTATTAGTATAACCAACAATATGTTTAAGCTTGTGCATAAAAGGACTTAATCCCTCAGTATCCTTTAATAACATTTGGCTGTAATCAATGATGGGTTTGACCACATCAGGTAATTGGTCGTGTTTTTCACCCTTAATGAGTTGACCAACGGTGATATGGTGTTCTTTTAATAAGTCATATGGCAAAAGTACGTGCTGTTTGTCAAGCAATTGGGGTAGATGAACAACAGACATGGTAAGGCTCCAGGCCTTAGCAACCTGTGTTATGATGGTAGTGTTGTTATGATCTGGTCGTAATACGCGTTCGATTAATTGGTGTAGCTGTACGGTTGGCGAGGTTAAGGTAATAAGATCATCCATTGTGTGTGGCATATCAGCATGGTAGTCATGTTGGTGAGACTCTATGAATTCAATAAAATGTTGATGGGTTAAGGAAGTGGCCTGACTTATGTTCTTAATTGCGTCTGTAACAGGGTGAGGTCGGTAGCGTGCTTTGGTGTATATTTCTTCCATAGCTTCAAGCCACCATCTAAAGCGAATATGTGCACTGACTTCTTCGGTGGTTACATATCTAATTTTAGCAAGTTCATGGTGTAGTGCAAGCAACCCAAATAGATGGTGTCTGGCTTGAGTGGGTACAGATGTAAGGCATGCCAGGTAGCGTAAATAGCTAGCTTGTTTTACCGATTGAATGTTAATTGCGTTAGAATCAGGCATGGATAGTGTCGTATTACTAATTTTTCATTTGAGTTGTACCGGATCTTCTATTACATTCTCAGCCAATTTTCTAGAATAATCAATTTTATGGGACGGATGTTATGGCCTTTACTTTACCTGAATTACCTTATTCAAAAGATGCTCTAGAGCCGCATATGAGTGCTCAAACATTCTCATATCATCATGAGAAGCATCATAATGCTTATGTGACTAATTTAAATAAGTTAATTGAAGGTACTGAGCATGAAAATAAATCGTTAGAAGACATAATCACATCATCCGATGGTGGTATTTTTAATAATGCTGCGCAAGTATGGAATCATACATTTTTCTGGAACTCAATGAAGCCTGCCGGTGGCGGTGATCCTTCAGGTGCATTGGCAGAAAAAATCAAAGAAGATTTTAATGGTCTTGAAGGATTTAAGGAAGCGTTTTCACAGGCTGCTGCAACACAATTTGGCAGTGGATGGGCTTGGTTGGTTTCTGATACAAGCGGTAATTTATCAATTGTAAAAACCGCCAATGCTGAAACTCCATTAACTCAAGGTCTGATTCCACTTCTGACGTTGGATGTTTGGGAGCATGCATATTATTTAGATTATCAAAACAAGCGTCCTGATTATATAGCCACTTTCCTAGATCAGCTAGTTAACTGGGATTTTGCTCAACGTAATTACGAAGCTGTGTAAAGTTATAGACTTACTTGAATCTGGGTCGTGTAAGGTTGGGTACACGGCCCTTTTTTTAATGGTAAATTTTGTTAAGTAATGTGTTCTTATATCGTTTTTATTCTAGATCAAATCTTACTTTTTTTCTTGGCTCTCTGTCATCAAGTCCAGTAGCAGAAGCATTTTTAAGGGGTTGGACAGTAGCATCTTGTATCGCCTTGGTGTAGGCATTGTTCAGTCTTTCAATGTTTTGTTCAGAAGTTTCAGTTGCCTGCTGTTTTTCTTTATTTTCCGCAAGTGCTGTTTTTATTTCTTTTAAGATATCTTCTGCAATATTGTTTTTTTCTAAATTAAGCTGCGTTAGTGTGCAGTTGGGGTGTTTGAGTGCTTGTGCAAGGGCTTTGCCTCCTTCATTGCCAATAGAGTTGTGCCCTAGATCAAGTCGCGTTAGTGTGCAGTTAGGGTGCGTCAGTGCATTTGCAATGGCGCTGATTCCCTTATCTGTAATATTGTTGGACCTAAGATTAAGCTGTGTCAGTTTAAAGTTTTGATCTGTGAATGCATTGGCAAGAGTTATCGCTTCGGTATCTTTAATATTGCTGCTACATAGATTGAGGCGTGTTAGTTTGCAGTTTTGGTGCGTCAGTGCTTGGGCAAGGGCTGCCGCTGCACTTTCTGTAATAGCGTTATACCCTAGATTAAGATTTGTAAGTTTACAGTTTTGCTGTGTAAGTGCATTTGCGATGACTGCAACATCTTGGCCCCGCATTATACCAGACTCTAAGTTAAGCTGTGTTAACTTGCAGTCTTGATGCGTCAGTGCTTGAGCAACGGCGTTGGCTCCTTCCACCCCAATGGTGTTTCCGCTTAAATTAAGCTGCGTTAGCTTGCAATTCTGGTTTTTAAGTGCATTTGCAATGGCTACTATTCCTTCAGTTGGAATATTATTCTGACCTAGGTTAAGTTGCGTTAGCTTGCAGTTTTGATGCGTCAGTGCTTGAGCAAGGGCTTTGGCTCCTTCCACCCCAATGATGTTTCTGCTTAAATTAAGCTGCGTTAGCTTGCAATTTTGGTTTTTAAGTGCATTTGCAATGGCTTTTGCACCCTTATTGCCAATTTGGTTATAGTAAAGATGGAGCTGCTTGAGCTTGCAGTTTTCACTTGTAAGCGCTGTTGCAAGGACTACCGCTTCATTATCTTCAATAATGTTACAGTTCAGATTAAGCCACGTTAGCTTGCAATTCTGGTCTTTAAGTGCATTTACAAGAGGCTTGATCGTTTCCATCTTGTCAATTATAGTATTGCGTAGATTAAGATGCGTTAGTTTGCAATTTGGATCCATGATTGCACTTTTGAGGGCTTTGGCATTATCGAAGTTAATAGGATTACTGTCCAGATTAAGCTGTGTTAGTTTACAGTTAGGGTTCTTGAGCGCTACTACAAGAGCATTTATTTCTTCTAGGTTAATCATGTACCTAGTTAGGTCAAGAACCCAAATTTTATTGAGAAAATTAGGATCCTTTATCTGAGAAAAAAAATTAAATTTAGGACTTTTAAACACCTTTAGGCCTATAGGAGCGCTTCCATTAGATTCTTTAAGGTATGTATGAATAGCTTGGTGGTGA
Organism: uncultured Alphaproteobacteria bacterium; assembly: GCA_937907045.1. Classification (GTDB taxonomy): domain Bacteria; phylum Pseudomonadota; class Alphaproteobacteria; order Rickettsiales; family UBA6187; genus CALCTU01. Next base: position 9,593 of record CALCTU010000120.1, on the reverse strand, counting down.
GCATCATTGTAGTTAAAAACCCTAGGTGGCAAGGCCTTATCTTTTCGGATTCCTCGTGTTGTTCTGCATGTATTATAAAGGCTTAGAAGAGTTCTAGTATCCAGATAAGTAAAGATCATTAAAAGTATTTCATAGGGAAGATTAAATAAAAGCGTGGATGAGTTACATTTTTCTTTAATTTGTTGTAATACACCGGAACTAAAACGAAGGTCTTGTACTTGTTCATCAGTTAGACCTAACCGCAAGCCTTCTTTTCTTGCTTGATCTAATTTCATTACATCATCATGGGTTGATTTGCTCATGGATTTCTTTTTGGATGTATTGCATTCACGAAAAAGCGCATTATGTCGCATGATACGGTATTGCGCAAGTTTTTTGGATGGGTGTAAATTTAAATATAAATTACAAATACTTACAGGCTATTCTTTGATCCACCAACTATCAAAGCCCAAATCATAAGCAGGAGTGAGAGAAGGGCGTTTTAGTTTGCTCCAATAGATGACTCGATGGGTACGAGAGTGCCATTGGGGAATGACATAGTTATTCCACAATAATACGCGATCCAGCGCGCGCGTTGCGTGAATGAGTGATGGTTTGTCGGTTGCTTGGATAATATTTTCAACCATAGCATCGACCGCTGGATGGTCAATTCCAATAAGATTCATGCTTCCGGGTTTATCTTTTACAGAAGAGTGCCAGTAATTAAGCTGCTCATTTCCTGGTGCATTTCCCTGGCCAAACCAGTGGACAATGATATCATAATCAAATTGTTCACGGCGTTTGATATATTGTGAAACATCCACAGTACGTATGGTAGCTTTTATGCCAAGTTTTTTAAGGTTTCGAATGTAGGGTGCAACCACTCGTTCAAATGATGGTGAGGCAAGTAAAAACTCAATGGTGGCTTGCTTGCCTGTAGAGGGGTCTATGCGTACTAAATCTTTTATTTTCCAACCAGCTTCATTTAATAATGTTTGCGCCTCAATAAGGTATTGACGGTTATTACCCATGCCGTCAGTGGTAGGCAGGGTATATGCTTGTGTAAATAATGCTTCAGGTAATGATGCTTTGTATGGCTCTAATAAGGCGAGTTCTTGTTCTGTGGGCAGGCCAGATGACGCAAAATCTGAGTTACCAAAGAAGCTAGTATTGCGTGCATAAGCGCTAAAAAATAATTGCTTATTTGCCCACTCAAAATCATATGCCAAGTTTAGGGCTTGGCGTACTCTAGGGTCTTGAAATTTTTCTTGGCGAATATTAAAGACAAAACACTGCATGCCGGTTGGGGTGCCGTCTGGTAATTCTTCTTTGATCATGCGCCCATCATCAAGATGCGGAAGGTTATACGATGTTGCCCAAACTTTTGAGATATTCTCGCGCCTAAAATCAAATTCACCTGCTTTAAATGCTTCAACGGCAATATTGGCATCGCGGTAATAGTCAAAGGTGATGCTATCAAAATTATATCTACCTTTGTTAACGGGAAGATCTTTTGCCCAATAATCATCCACACGTTGATAAGTAATGCTTCGACCAGCTTCAACATCACTAATTTTATAGGGGCCACTGCTTAGTGGTGGTTCAAGGGTTGTTTTGTCAAAATCATGTGCTGAATAATACGCTTTAGAGATGATAGGAAGCGATTGTGCAATAATTAGAGGAAGTTCTCGGTTATCGGTATTTTTAAAAGTGAATGTAACTTGGTGAAGCCCTATTGCGGTGGCGGTTTCAACGTCAGCAAAGAAAATACCATATTGCGGGTGTCCAAACTTCATCAACGTGTTAAATGAAAATACCACGTCTTCAGAGGTGATGGGCGTGCCGTTATGCCATCGTGCTTGTGTGTTAAGGTTAAAGGTAATTGATTTCTTGTCTTTTGCAACTTGGGCAGAAGTTGCTATGAGTGCGTATGCGGCTCCAGCTTCATCGGATGATGCCGCCATTAAGGTATCGGTTGTGTAATCAAGTCCAATGGCACTGACGCCTTTTAGTAAATAAGGGTTCAGGCTATCATACGTTCCAATAGCGGCCAGTGTAACATTACCACCTTTAGGAGCATTGGGGTTTACATAATCAAAATGTGTGAATGAAGCATCATATTTAAGGTCACCAAATACTGAAACCCCATGTGTAGAGGCTTGGGCAAAAGGACCTGTTACTAGCCAGACCAGTGCAAACCACAAATATGCATGCGTTCTAAGCATCAACAGGTGGTATGCTGGTGTTGCGCAACTCAAAAGCATCGTCTTTTGGTGAGGATGATTTAATTGATTTGTTTTTTTCTTTAATGTTTTCAAATACGCTCATAGCTTGTGCAACCATTGATCCGGCATCATTGGCATTCGCAGGTAAAAGTATGGTTGTACTTTCTTGAGCAAGGTTGCCAAATGCATTCACATAATTTTCGGCAACTTTTAACGATGCAGCATCTGAGCCACCAGGAGCATTAATGGCTTTTGCAATTTTATTAATACCTTCTGCGGTAGCTTCTGCGACAGCTAGTATTGCTTCTGCTTCACCTTTTGCACGGTTAACTTGGTCTGTCATGGCAGCCTCAGACTGAAGGACAACATAGCGTTTTTCACCTTCTGCTACGTTGATTTTTGCTTCTCTTTGACCCTCAGACTCAAGAATTTCAGCACGTTTTCTGCGCTCAGCTGCTACCTGGAGTTCCATGGCCTGTAAAATATTTTTTGGTGGGTCAATGTCTTTAATTTCGTAGCGCATGCATTGTAGTCCCCAAGCATCGGAGGCTTCATTAATAGCGCTCACAATATTGTGGTTTAAGGTTTCACGTTCTTCAAACGTTTGGTCAAGGCTCATTTTACCAATTTCCGAACGCATGGTGGTCTGTGCTAATTGAATGACTGCATAAAGTGGGTCGCCCGCACCGTACGATGCTTTGATAGGGTCGGTAACGCGAGTATATAAAACACCATCTATGTTGAGAGTAACATTGTCGCGTGTGATAGCTGTTTGACGGTGAACGTCAAATGCTTGCTCTTTGAGTGAGTGCTTATAAGCTACTTGATGCACAAATGGGATAATAAGGTTTAGGCCTGGTTCAAGAACCTTCATAAACTTACCGAAACGTTGCACTACCCATGCTTGTTGCTGGGGAACGATACGGACGCCTTTGAAAATAATGAGTGAGGTAATACCAAGAACAAATAATAAAAATAGGGTTTTTGGGTCCATGTTGTTTTCCTTTTATTAGTTCTGTGCTGTCACGACAAGCTAATTTGAAGCTTGCGGTGTTGTGATAATTGCAGTGATGCCGACCATGTCGTCAATAATAACGGTTTCCCCATCTTCAATGGAATCGAGTGGGCAGTCGTTTGATAACTTGGCTTTCATTGTTGTTCCAGACCAAGCAATTTTACCCACTTTCCCTTTATGAATGGCGCCCTCAGTGATAACTGCTTCTTGTCCTTTGATGTTGATGAAATCATCAAGATCGTCCCCTTTGTTTTTATTGCGTAATATTGGCCATAAAATGGCGGTCCATACGCAAGTAGAAGCAAAGAATACAGCGAGTTGTTCAATTTCTGTGTTGGTGCTATCAATCATACCAAAGCTCAGTAAGCCTCCGGTAGTGATAGCGCCCATTCCAGCAAACAAGAAGCCGGCTCCGGGAATCCCCATGGCTTCAACTAGAAAACAAAAGCCAGCAAAAACAAGCCAAAGAATATAAGTATTTTGCAGAATATATTCCATGAAGTTAGCCTCGTGTTAAATGATGCTTTGTTTTATTGTTTTTCCATATACGCTATTACGTCAGCTATGTCTTTAGGTTTTTTGAGTCCAACAAAGCTCATTTTAGTGCCTTTGATGTATTTTTTAGGTTTTTTGAGGAATGCAAATAGGGCTTCGTGATTCCATGTGCCGCCATGAGCTTTGAAGGCGTCAGAATATGCATAACCGTCTTTTCCTGCAATAGCTGCATCAACAACTTTATACAGATTAGGACCTGTTTTGTGTGGTCCACCCTCATTTACAGAGTGGCATGACTGACATTTCTTGAAAATTTTTGCGCCTTTCTCAGCGTCTGCATCGCCCATAAGTGCTGCAATGTCAATGACTTCTTCTACTTCGGCGGCCACTGCATCTGAAGAAGAAACTTCAGCTACTTCAATCTGAAAGCCACGTTTATCTGAAGTAGGAGGGTGATATAGAACGTTAGCAACCTTGCCAACTACAAGGGCAATTAGTCCAGCAACCAGTATGGAAGCAACGATTTTGTTCGTTTCTAAATCTTTCATGATGATCCTTGGGAATAGTATTTTAAAAATTCTGACCTTCATATATAAATCAAAGGCAATTAGAATCAATCAAAAAATTTCTAGGATAATCATAGTTGATTCTGATATAGTGCCTCACTTATTTATAGTATTTTGTGAATTCATTGATTAAATACTGTTAGATCAGTTAAGCAAAAGTGACTGTTTTTGCGTTTGCCATAGCGAGCGTTGAGAATAAAAAGTGATAATAATATAACTCCTATTAGGTTTTAAAATATGAGCCATGTATTTCATCGTAACAATCATGCACATTACCCAAAAGCTGTTAAAGGTGAGGGTGTTTTTCTTATAGATGATCAAGATAAAAGATATTTGGACGGTTGTTGTGGTGCAGCTGTGTCGTGTTTGGGGCATAGTCATGAAAGAGTTCGTGATGCAATAAAGCAGCAAGTGGATCAGCTGGCGTTTGCTCATACTGGCTTCTTTACCACTGAGCCTATGGAAGAATTGGCAGATTTTTTGATAGAACGCGCGCCAGAAGGAATTGAAAAAGTTTATTTTGTTTCAGGTGGTTCTGAGGCGGTTGAGGCTTCTATTAAGCTGGCTCGTCAATATTGGGTGGAACAAGGAAAAAGTGAAAAAAAATATGTTATTGCTAGAAAGCAAAGTTACCACGGTAATACATTGGGAGCATTATCTGCAGGGGGTAATCAGTGGCGTCGTCAACAATATGAACCTATCTTAGTGGACATGAAGCATATTGATCCATGTTATGCGTATAGGGGGCAAGAAGAAGGTGAAAGTGCATTTGATTATGGTCAGCGCGTCGCAAACCAGCTGCAAGAAACAATTGAAGAGCTAGGGGCGCAAAATATTATTGCCTTTTGTGCAGAGCCGGTTGTTGGGGCTACACTAGGGTGCGTTCCTGCCGTTGAAGGATATTTTAAGCGTATTCGTCAGATATGTGATCAGTACGATGTGTTGCTGATATTGGATGAAGTTATGTGTGGTATGGGGCGTACAGGATCATTATTTGCGTGCGAGCAAGAAGAAATATCTCCTGATATCATTACGATAGCCAAAGGTTTGGGCGGTGGCTACCAGCCCATTGGTGCAATGCTATGTAGTCAAAAAATTTATGATATTATTTCGGATGGAACCGGATTTTTCCAACATGGCCATACTTACATCGGGCATGCAACTGCCTGTGCAGCTGCATTGGCGGTTCAGCATACGATTGAAGATGAAAATTTATTGCAGCGTGTACAGCAGCAGTCGCTGTCATTAGCCAAATTATTATCGGAGCTTAAAAGCCGTTATGAAGAAATTGGTGACGTGCGTGGACGCGGTTTGTTTATGGGAGTGGAGTTTGTATCTAACAGAGAGACAAAAGCACCGTTTGATTCTTCGATTAAGCTGAATGCTCAGATTAAAAAAGTCGCGATGACTAAGGGTTTGATGTGTTATGCTATGGGCGGGACTATTGATGGTAGACGCGGTGACCATATCATGTTTGCGCCTCCGTTTATTATTTCTGAACATGAGCTTACGATAATGGTTGATTTGTTTGCGCAGACTTTAGATGAAGTGTTACCTAAGGCTATTCAAAGCCAACAAGCAGCATAAAAGCCTTGCCCCAGAAGATGAATGTGTGGTAGTGTGAATACCCTACTAAATGTTTTTACGTTGCTTTATTTACTATATACTAATAAATGAAGTAGCAGGTTACATTATTTACTAATAATTTAAGAGGGTATGTTCGATGCAGTCTTTAAAGCTTCTTACGCTAACATTGGCGCTAGTGATGCTCAGTGCATTAATTACGATTGGTTCTCCTAGTGTTGCAGTTGCAGATAAGTTTGTTACCATTGGTACAGGTGGTGTTACGGGGGTATATTATCCCACTGGTGGTGCTATTTGTCGTTTAGTGAATCGTGGTCGTAAAAGTCACGGTATTCGTTGTTCTGTGGAGTCCACGGGTGGCTCGGTTTATAACTTAAACTCCTTGCGTGAAGGTAGCATGGACCTGGCTGTTGCCCAGTCAGATTGGCAGTATCATGCCTACAAAGGTACCTCGATTTTTAAAGATCAAGGTCCTCTAAATGACCTAAGGTCTGTGTTTTCACTTCATACAGAGGCATTTACGTTAGTTGTTCGTGAAGATTCAGGTATTACTAAGCTTGATGATTTGGCTAATAAACGCGTTAATATTGGTAATCCTGGTTCTGGTAATCGTGCTACTATGGAAGTGGTGATGCATGCAAAAGGTTGGACCAAGGATACCTTTAAAATTGCTTCAGAGCTTAAAGGTTCAGAGCAACCTCAGGCGCTTTGCGATAATAAAATTGATGCAATGATCTACAGTGCAGGTCATCCAAATGGTGCTGTTCAAGAAGTTGCAACGTCATGCGATGTTCGTATTATTCCAGTGGTTGGTCCAGAGATCGACAATCTTGTAGATAGTAATCCTTATTATGCATACACCACTATTCCTGGTGGAATGTACGCAGCTAATCCAGATGATGTTAAAACATTTGGTGTTAAGGCAACCTTTGTTTCTACGAGTAAAATTGATGAAGAGGTTATTTATCAAGTAGTTAAAGCAGTTTTTGACAATTTTGATAACTTTAAAACACTACATCCAGTATTTGTAAACCTTGATCCAAAGCGTTTGGTGAATGAAGGTAATACTGCTCCGCTTCATGATGGTGCGGCACGTTACTTCAAAGAAAATGGTTTAATGTAATACAAATTCTTTTTTGGTTTTAGCGTTAAGGGTATGCCGTGTTTGGCATACCCTTTTTGTTTATGTCTAGCCTTTTTATATTCTTCAATCCGGTGTAATGCTTGAGAAACCTGTGTAAAACAGGCGCTATTGCTCTGCACATTGATAGGAATGATAAGCTACGTTTCTCTTTGGTTTGATTCACAATTAGTACGGATGATAATAGGTGTTATTTAGGTATGGTTGTCATATTACTGCTGTTGTCATGTAGTAAGAAATGAAATGGGTGTAATTTAAGTTAATTAAATTAAAAATAAGCTTTCACTATAGTGAATTTTTTGTATAGTACCGCATGTTTGGGAGAGATTTAAAAGTGCACTAACTTGAATTTGAGGGATTTATGAGTAAGTCTTCAGGTGCTGCTACTATGTCTGACAATGATCTTCAGGATTTGGTTGTTGAGGCCGATAGTGGAGCACGTAAGCCTACGGGGTTTGCTTCCAATGTACTATTATGTGGAGCACTACTTTGGTCTTTGTTTCAGTTGTGGATAGCATCGCCTTTACCTTATACTGATTTTGCGAGTGATACTCTGGGATTGCCTATTTTTTCCAGTACGTATGCTCGTCTTGTCCATTTGTCGTTTGCATTGTTTTTGGCGTTTTTGGCGTATCCAGCGCTTAAGAATTCACCGAAAAAATTTATACCTCTACAAGATTGGGGGTTTGCGGTATTAGCTGCGGTGGCAGTTCTTTATTTATTTGCATTTAAAGATGATTTAGCAAATCGTGCAGGTGCACCAATTGCAGCTGATGTTGTCGTTTCGGTGGTTGGTGTATTGCTTTTACTTGAGGCTGCAAGGCGTGCACTTGGGCCGCCTTTGGTCGTTATTGCAAGTGTATTTTTGTTTTACACATTTGCAGGCAATATGGATTTTATGCCCGATGTAATTGCCCACAAAGGACAAAGTCTTGATAAGGTAGCTTCGCACCAATGGCTTTCCACTGAGGGTGTTTTTGGGGTAGCTATTGGAGTATCGACGGACTTTGTATTCTTATTTGTTTTATTTGGAGCGTTATTAGAGCGTGCAGGAGCAGGGAACTACTTTATTAAAGTGGCCTTCTCGTTGTTAGGGCATTTTAAAGGTGGTCCTGCAAAGGCTGCTGTATTGTCTTCTGCAATGACGGGTCTTATTTCGGGTTCTTCTATAGCCAACGTGGTTACGACAGGTACATTTACTGTCCCGTTAATGCGTAAGGTTGGTTTTAGTAGAGAGAAGGCTGGTGCGGTAGAAGTCGCATCTTCTGTGAATGGTCAGATTATGCCGCCAGTGATGGGTGCTGCTGCATTTTTGATGGTAGAATATGTGGGTGTTAATTATATCCAACTTATTAAGCACGCATTTATACCTGCGTGTATTTCTTATATAGCGTTGCTTTATATTGTGCATCTTGAGGCATTAAAAGCCGGCATGGAAGGTCTTCCAAAAGAGCGTAAGCGTAGTTTCCTTATGAGTCTTGTTTTCTCTGGGATTATTATTACAAGTATTGTTATTGTTGCTTGTGGAGTATATTGGCTGGTTTACGGTGTTAAAATGTTGTTTGGCCATCCAGCTGTGTATGTATTAGCACTATTAGTAGGCACGGCATATATAGGGTTGTTATGGTATGCATCGCGTTATCCACGCTTGGAAATGGATGATCCCCATTCACCAATGATCAAACTGCCAGATGCTGGTGCTACAGTTAAAACGGGCTTACATTTCTTGTTGCCAATTGTTGTGCTAGTTTGGTGCTTAATGATTGAGCGTTTATCACCAGGATTGTCAGCATTTTGGGCTACCGTATTTATGTTGTTTATTTTAGTTACGCAGCGTCCATTGCAAGCATATTTCCGCAGGGAAAACACACCTTTAAAGCAAGAACTTAAAGAAGGTGGTTTGGATTTAATCGACGGTCTTATTACGGGTGCTCGCAATATGGTGGGGATTGGTATTGCTACGGCTGCAGCAGGTATTGTTGTAGGTTCTGTATCACTTACCGGTGTAGGACAAGTAATGACAGAATTGATAGAGATTGTTTCAGGCGGTAATTTTGTACTGGTACTTATATTTACAGCACTTATTTGTTTGGTGCTTGGTATGGGACTGCCTACTACTGCCAACTATATTGTGGTGTCTAGTTTGATGGCCGGCGTGATTGTTGAGCTGGGAGTACAAAGTGGTTTGGTTATACCTCTTGTGGCAGTGCACTTGTTTGTATTTTATTTTGGGATTATGGCCGATGTAACGCCGCCAGTTGGACTTGCATCCTTTGCTGCAGCCGCGGTCTCTGGAGGTGATCCTATTCGTACAGGTGTTCAGGCTTTTGTATATAGTATACGAACTGTCATTCTACCATTTATCTTTATTTACAATACTGAGCTTTTATTAGTAGGAGTGGATAGTTGGTTAGTTGGTATTTGGGTATTCTTGAAATCAACATTTGCGATTCTTATTTTTGCAGCTTCAACACAAGGTTTCTTTATTGTTAGAAGTAAGTGGTATGAATCAATTTTACTATTACTTGTTGCCTTTTCGTTGTTTAGGCCTGGTTTCTGGATTGATACCATTATTCCTCCATATCAAG
>CALCTU010000119.1 GCA_937907045.1 uncultured Alphaproteobacteria bacterium | reverse complement strand
GCGTGTTGTTAAAAAAGCAGTAGAACGCATGATTTCACGCAACCCTATGGGAAGAGCTCAAATGCGTAAACTTTTTGTATACGCATCCGATGAGCACCCTCATGGCGCACAACAACCTGAAATTCTAGACATTGCTTCACGCAATACTAAAAACAAAAAAAGAAAATAAATTAGTTAGGTAACATCATATCATGACCGAAGCTGCAACTACTTCAACTACTACAAACGAAACTGCACAACCTAAAATCGACAAACTTGGCAGATCTTATGCTACTGGTCGTAGAAAGAACTCTTCTGCCCGCGTTTGGATTAAGCCAGGTAAAGGACAGATTATCATCAACAAAAAAGACATTGCTGTTTATTTTGGTCGTCCAGTACTTCGCATGATTGTAAACCAAGTATTTCAAGCTACCAACAACGAAGGTAAGTTTGATGTATACTGCACCGTAACTGGTGGTGGCCTTTCTGGACAAGCCGGAGCAATTGTTCACGGTATTGCCCGCGCGCTCGACAATTATGACCCTTCTTTGCACAAAACACTTCGCAAAGGTGGTTTCCTTACTCGTGATAGCCGTAAGGTTGAGCGTAAGAAACCAGGTCGTCCGAAAGCACGTAAGAGCTTCCAGTTCTCTAAACGTTAATATTGTTTGGAACTTACACCCAATACTCTATTGCCCTATTGGCAATATCAAGTTAAACAACCACTGCTTGCCTTATTCTCTTGCATATTTGTTAAACAGAGCAGCATTGTATATGGTTTTGTATTGGCGGTCAGTAAGTGATAGTAAAAATTAATTTTACTTACGCGTTGTTATTCATTGGATTCGTAAAATTCACGTAGTTTGCCTGCACTAAAATTTAGGTTGAATACCCCCTTAATTTTTATTCTGTCTTTGCCAAACTGCATCTGTTATATTTTCCTGGCATTATGATGCCATAAATAAAATCATGATCCATGATAGACACGCACAAAAGGGTTAGTGTTATGTTATTACAAAAAAATCTTAAAGTTGCTATTGTAGGTGCTAGTGGCTACACAGGCGTGGAATTGGTTAGACTGCTACTTAAGCACCCAAATGTCACGATTACCCAACTTGTTGCACATAGCAATGCAGATAAGTCTTATGATGAGCTGTATACTCACTTACGAGGGCAAGAGCTCCCTAAACTTAGCTCCCTTGACGATGCACCGCTTGATAAATGTGATATTGCATTTTTTTGCTTACCTCATACAAAGTCGCAAAGCATTATAAAGAACATCAATAGTAGCCTGAAAGTTATTGATTTATCTGCTGATTTTAGATTAGAAAACCCAGCAATTTACGAACAATGGTACCAAACCAAACACCTTGCTCCTGAACTACAACCTACAGCAATCTATGGCCTAAGTGAACTTAACAGAGATCGTATTAAAACAGCACGCCTGGTGGCATGCCCAGGATGTTATCCAACAAGCATGATTTTACCCTTGGCTCCTTTATGTCGGGCAAAACTTATTCACGTTGACGATATTATCATAGACGCAAAATCAGGCGCTACCGGCGCAGGCAGAAGCGCCAATGTTGGCACATTATTTTGTGAAGTTAATGACAACCTTAAGGCTTATAACATTTGTAAGCATCGGCACATCCCAGAAACGGAACAGGCATTGAGTAAACAATATGGCGATGATGTCACCATTAACTTTACACCACACCTAGTACCCATGAGCCGCGGCATTTTGTCAACTATCTATGTTACCCTTAATGACGGCATTACAACCGAATCCATCCACCAATCGCTCCATAAAGCATACAAAAATGAGCCATTTGTAGATGTTTTGCCGGTTGGAGTTACCCCCACCACACGTGATGTAACTGGTACCAATAAATGCCTTATTGGGGTTACTCCGGGGCGCTCAACGCACAAAGCAGTTATTGTTAGCGCCATTGATAATCTTATCAAAGGTGCAGCCGGACAAGCTATCCAGAACATGAATATTATGAGTGGACTAAAAGAGCACACTGGACTAGAGTTATTGCCACAATTTCCATAATCCCAATCACGGATAAAACGCTGAAAATTTTATTAAAAACAAAAGTTTATAGTAAAAACAAGTGATTTAACCATTACTGGGGTTACGTATAACTCATTTTAGCCAGGGCCAGGTCATGCCTTTATATCCATACAACAAGATTTCACCCACCATTGGTACAAACAGTTTTGTTGCACCGAGCGCTGATATTATTGGTGATGTTGAAATTGGTTCTGAGGTTGGCATATGGTTTGGTTGCGTATTACGTGGCGATGTCGCACACATACGCATCAAAGACCGCACCAATATTCAAGACGGTACTGTTATTCATGTCACCCGAGGTGGTCACCCTACCCTTATAGGATCTGGAGTAACGGTAGGCCATCAAGCATTACTTCATGCGTGCATGCTAGAAGATGGGTGTTTTGTTGGCATGGGAGCTACCATCATGGACGATGTCATTGTAGAAAGTGGCGCCATGGTAGCTGCTGGGGCACTTATCACCCCAGGAAAGCGAATACCTAAGGGACAAATCTGGGCAGGAAACCCTGGAAAATATTTTAGAGACCTCACCGAAAAAGAAGCCGACTTTATCGCAATATCAGAAGAAAATTACGTAAAACATGTTCACGAATACCTTCAGGGATTCAACCATGAACAACACTAACGGATTTACGATTATTGAAATGGCCATCGCCATTGTAATTATGGGCTTGTTATTGGCAACTGTATCAGGCGGCTTTAACTTAATTACATCTGCACGTCTACAACGCACTTGCGAAGAGCTCACCAGCTTTGATACCCAAATCAATTTATTCAGAGATTCTTACGACACACTTCCAGGTGACTTAGCAAGTGCTAGCTCCCAATGGGGCTCATATAGTGCTGGCCCTCCTATTTCTGGAGCACATAATGGTGACGGCGATACCATGCTCAATGACTCTGAAGACCTTTATGCTTGGCGTCATTTGCAACTAGCCGACATGATTGCTGGCAGCTATTCAGGGGTTGTTATTGATGGCTCCACGCGCTTTGGAACCAACACCAATGCCCCCAGCACCGACATTAACCCCAGGGGATTATATCAATTACATAAAATTGATACCGAAATTTATAACCGTCGTGGGCATGCACTACAACTGGGTGAACCCGATAGCAATGGCGAACCTGAAAATGGCGTTATCCATGCACAAGATGCCTGGTCCATTGACAAGAAAATTGACGATGGCATCGCAGATTCGGGTAAATTATTTTCCAAAGAAGAAACAAGCGAAACATGTTTAGATGTCTCGGACCAATATAGCTTAACAGCTACAACTGATTCATGCGTCCTGATATACTGGATTGACATTTTCTAACGCTGCGATACTTAATTCTTTCAGCCAGCTGGGAAATCGTGCATGCGCCTCTAATTTCCCATCCAAGCATTTACTCACCAACAGCTGCATACTATCTGATGTATTGTCATAGACATAGGCAATATCTGCAATCTGCAGCCCTTCACTTAAATGGCTCAAACACCGGTAATATCGCCGTTTAATCTCTGCAGGCCCTACATAATGACCTCCACGTTGGATGCGTTGACGAACCCGCCAAATATTCATTTCGTAGCTGTCAGTGCCAATAAACAACAACCCAACCATCCAACCTTTTTCTTTAGCCTGGTGCATAATTCGTAAGTGATATTTACCAGAAAAAGTAGTCTCTATTCCAAATGAACTTTTTTGATTGGCGTGAAGTCTGGTTTCAATATCTTCTAAAATATGTTTTGAACCCATAAATAACGCACTTTTTGAACCACTTTTAAGCTGATTACGGGCATATTCGTCGGGATTTAGAACTTCAATATTCTTATCTAGCACATGATTTACTACCGTAGACTTTCCTGCGCCATTGGGCCCCGCGACTATCCAAAATATGGGTTTTTCCAAGACAAACTCTCCTCATTAAGAGTACTCCCTAACATGTAGTCGTAAGAATCAGGAGCAAACTTTCCTCTGACTAAACGGCGCCGTACTGGAAAATAAATATGATTGGCATATTTACCCCCTAACTTAGCAATATACAATTTAATAACTTTTAACTCATTCTGTCTTTGGGGGGAAGCTCCTCTACCACCATCTCACGGTAACAATCGTCCATTTTAACAATAAAACGCTCACCATTAGGAAGGTGCTTAATCATCACGCCAGCCTCTTGGCACCGATAATACACTGGTACCCCTTGATTTAAACTCTCGTTTACATCTTGCTCTACTGCGCTTTTAAGCGCCTGAGCAAGACTACGGGGTCGTTGAAGTAAATCTCGCATAAAAAACACGTCATTTAAATGAAACAACATAATCAAAACATTAGTATCTTAAAAGTGCATCTAACTGTCAATAATACTCTTTTCCTACCGCCTTGATGACAGTATCACTCAGATGCACAATATTACTAGTGGCTTGCATTTCATGTTTAGAACCTTAACTTTCAATGCCTTGAAAATAACTCCATACTGGCCCAACTACTGCTGATGTTAAAGCAGTAAGCACCGCACCATTTTCTACTATTTTTTGGTATCCTCCCGAATTAATCTGCCCATCATCCCAATAATCATTAGCAAACCTTACTGCTAAAATTGTAGACGTTATTAATATCCCATTGACACACATTTGAAGCCCTCTATACAAACCGCTAGGCCTTACTCCTCCGCCTGGCGCACGCTCAGCCCACCAACTAGAAGAGTCGTGCACAGAATTATCTAAGGCTTTTCTGCGTGTTCTATCTACCTGTGCGGCAACTTTATCCGCGCTCGCCCCAGCAAGCAAATGCTTTTGTTTATCTGAATTAGGACCTGTCATTTTTTCTTTCTCCTTAGAATCAGTTTTATATTTAGCATCTATTTTCTTAGAGCTTTAAATGCATTACTCACAAGACATCTTAGCTTCTTCCCATAGACCGTCCATTTCCTCGAGCGTTGCATCATCAATACTTACTCCATTACGGGCTAATTGCTGCTCAATATATGAAAAACGCTGAGTAAATTTTTGATTGGTTGCACGCAAGGCAGTCTCTGGGTCAACACCAATTTTACGTAGCAAATTCACTACCGCAAACATGACATCACCTGATTCTTTGAGCATAGACTGACTATCGCCACTTTCAATGGCTTCTTGCACTTCAGCCAATTCCTCAGCAATTTTTGCAAATACTCCCGATAAATCAGGCCAATCAAACCCTACTTTCGCTGCCTTTTTCTGGAGTTTATACGCGCGTGTTGTTGCAGGCAGACCTACTGGTACATTTGCCAATACCGATTCATCATGTGACGCTGGCTTTTCTTTTGCTTTTAAAACCTCCCAAGCACGCTCTTGATCATCCGCTGTTTTAATAGAAGTATCATCACCAAAAACATGGGGGTGCCGGAATATCATTTTTCTGGTAACACTATCAATCACATCTTCCATATCAAACAACCCCTCTTCGGAGGCTAATTGGCTATGAAAAATAACTTGAAACAACAAATCGCCAAGCTCACCCTTTAATTCTTCCATCGAATCGCGTTCAATTGCATCAACCACCTCATACGCTTCTTCCAAGGTATGTGGAGCAATCGATGCAAAATGTTGTTCAACATCCCATGGACACCCTGTCTTAGGATTCCTGAGATCCTTCATCAGCTGAATCAAGTCGGTCAGTGTTTTCTTGCTCGGTTGCTTCTTGCTCATACGTAAACCTAAATTCAATTTCAAACGAATGCTTAGAAATATCTTGATATTCATCTGGCGGCGGTGGCACTCTGTAATTAGCTTTTTTTATCATTGCAACAAGTGCCTCATCAAGGGATTTATGCCCTGTTGAGGTAGTAATATCAAATAAAATAACTTTACCTTCACGATTAATCTTAATACGAACCACAGCAGCACCTGATAATTTGTCTCTTTTAGCCACTTCAGGGTAACGCCGGTGTTTATCAAGCCATAATGCAAGTACACGTTCATACGTTAACACGTTGCCATCATCATCCAATACATTTCCATAAGAAAAACCTTGCGAAGCATCTTCAAAAAAAGGAATGACACCTCCTGTAGCCCCTTCGTCTGAATCAAGTATATGAGGATCATTTACTGAACCTTGAGGAATAATCTCTGGAGAAGGAACCGACATATCGGGAATAGGCATCGCCTGAATATGTTGATCTGAAATACCTGGCGGCATTAACTGCGCCATGGCTACAGCCCGATCAACATCACCAGAGACAAAAGAACCTGTACCTGAGACACCTTGTTCACCGTTTGCTTTAGAGACTTGCCTACCAGTTGCAGCAACCTCACCTCTTTTACTAATAACTGATTTATTTTGTTCTGTAGCAGGCTTACCAAATTTAATTGCCAACTGAACGGATCTAGGTTTGGGCTTAGCACTTGAAGGTAGAGATATCCAGGTAAATGCCACTATATGAAGTAACAACGATATACCAATCATAATGACAAATCCACGACCCATACCCATATACCACCTATACCTCAGTAAATAACGATAATTGCGATGCACCTGACTGCTCAATAACTCGCATCATCCATAATAATTTTTTGGCAGGAAGGTCTTTGTCTGCCTTAATTCTCACCGGAATATCCGGATAATTATAAAGGGAAGTTTTCATGATGGTCTCAAAATCCTTAAGATCAACAATATCATGATTCACAGCAATAATCCCATCACGCCGGACATACACAATGATCATATCGTCATACAAGACATCCTCTTGAGTAGCTTCATTTCTTTTTGGCGCCTCCACAACCAAAGTATCGGTACTTCGAACTTCTCCGGCAACCATAAAAAAAATCAACATCAGAAAAATAACATTAATTAATGGTATAATATTAATGTCTTTTCGCTTTCTTTGTGGTCGCTCAAATTGTAACATTCTATTACTCCACAACCGATATATGTTCTACTGCCGCCATTGAAAGTTGCTCCATCGCTGTTACAATATCCTGAACTTTAGCGTGCTCTCCACCAGCAAGAACCACTTGCATATTTTTTTCATGATCCAACAAGCTCTCAATTACAAACGCTAATTCTAATAAAGGGTAATCTTGTCCTTGGATACTAAAGCGTGAGTCAGCTTCCAACTTCACGATAATTGTTCTTAATGCATAATGACCCGCCACATCCTCTGAAGACTCTTCCATGGAAACGCCAAGTTCAACAAACGAGTATCGTTGATAGTGCGTCGTTAACATAAAAAACACCACCAGCAAAAAAATAATATCGATGAGCGCCGTCAAATTAAGCTTTTGCGGCTTCGATGTAATAGAGCGTGAAAACGACAAGTCTTTCATAACGCTTCTTAACTGATTGTGGCATCACATTTGCTCAACACAGACGTCACCGTGTCTTTCCATGCCGCCCTCATTGATTCAACCCTTCCATCAACAATATAATATATTGCCAAAGCAGGAATAGCCACCGACAACCCAGCTACCGTAGTCAATAACGCCTCCCAAATACCACTTGCCAAAATAGACGGGTCCACTTGACCACCACCTGCACCAATCCCAGCAAATGCTTTGACCATACCAAGCACCGTCCCCAACAATCCCAATAACGGAGCAATCGTTGCAACCATTTCTAAGCCTCTAAGGTGTGTCTCATATTTACGTATTTGCCTACTACCACTTTCTTCAATGGCTCGTAATTTTTTATCGTCACCTAATGTACGATTAACAACACTTTTTAACGCGGTTTCCAATACCCTTGCCAAAGGGCTTTTTGCGTTTGCTGCAATACGAACCGCATCTGCATATTGCTTATCTTCTATCGCATCCATAATTTCATTCACATATTCCCGAGAATGAGTATGAAACTTAATAAATTGCACCAACTTAAACAGCAAAACTGCTACCACATACACCGAAAGCAACATAATGATAAACATCACAATCCCGCCCTTATCAAGCAATTCTTGTAGAATAACCACGTTCATCCTCCTTATAAAACCAAATCTAACAACAATTTGGCATGGTTGTTTCCGTCTTCGCGCCAACGCGCTTATCACGCGACCAACGACAACTTCTTAAGTCGCAAACACTATTACACCATAACCTATTCTTTACTTCAATCAAGTTGCAAGATAGCATTTTTAATGATTGCTTATCTACCCATATTCATTTAATAATACTCTATTAGAGGCTGTCTTAAACTTACATATACAAATTGCATGCATATGTTGTCCAAAAAACGTATTCTTGGCTTAGCGCTGCTTACTATTAGTGTGGTTTCAATGGCATTAGTTGGCTTTTTCATAGGCCCGGCTACCATTCCTACCATTAACGCTAGTCACATTGACCCACAATATGATGGAAAACTCGTCCATGTACAACAGGGGGTATCCCCGCAATCGCTTACAGACCCTTTATTTAAGGTATCAGCAGAAGGCTCGGCACTAAACCGGGTTGTATCTGTGTACCAATTTATAAATGAAACCAAAGGTAACGATTTTTCTGAAACATTAATTGCAGACGAACGCGGCGTTAACCCTAGAAACTTACTTATAAAATCTGAAAAATGGACTGGTGAAGTTAAAGTTGGAGCTTTAACATTATCCCGTGAGC
Organism: uncultured Alphaproteobacteria bacterium; assembly: GCA_937907045.1. GTDB lineage: Bacteria > Pseudomonadota > Alphaproteobacteria > Rickettsiales > UBA6187 > CALCTU01. The sequence continues at coordinate 9,927 of CALCTU010000119.1, read as the reverse complement.
TGACCCAACAACTTTCCAAACACGCTCAAACCACCCCTATGAACCTAACAACCAAAGACTTAGACAATTTGGGTGAAAGTGGAAAAAAAGCATTTAAACTACACGAAAATAAATTCTATTTTGGACTCGACCCACAAAAACCCGATGTTGGCGATTTTACAGTAAGTTACACCGTCACAACCTATCCCAAGGTCAGCATTATTGCCCAGCAACAGGGCAATCAACTTATACCATTTCAAGGAACCATTGCCAAACTACTACCGGGCAATCATTCGGCTGATTCAATTTCAGCTTCGCTAGAGATTAACGCAGACTCTATGACCCAATGGTACATCCGCATTGGACTAATAGTACCGCTATTACTTGGCTTATTTTTACTAATAGATAAGTCTGGAGGGACCAAATCCGAAGATGACGAACCGTCCATATCAGAGGACGCCGAACACCAATTAACAGGCAACACTCATCCCCGTACACCCGATAATCAACAAAGCACCTCCACTGACGATGCCTCCCTGGATCAAGAAGAAGAACTTGATCTTGTTGATATGCATACAGACCCTTCTTCTCTAGAAGCTGACTTACCTGAAGACCAAGACGACGAAGACCAGGAATCTTTCTTTGACCCAAGCGACCTTATCAATGAAGATAACACCGCACCTCAAAACACCAAAACCTCCCAAGAACACCTTTCACAAGAAGGGTCAGAAGACTTCTTTGACCCTATGCAAGAATTTGAGGATAATAATAGCAGCCATTCATCCAATGCTCCCTACCTTGATAATGAATACAGAACCGACTCAGATCCAAATGCATTTCCTTCAGGTGTGGAAGTGATAGGGCCCAAAGACATACAGCAAAACGCAAGCACCCCAGATAAAGAACCTGCTAGCATCACAGACCTTAATAATTTATCACTAAAGCATCATCATGATGCGCCTTCGCCCGCCACTGTACCTTCTGCTGAACTACCAGCCCAAGAAGAACACACCTCTTCTGATGTACTTATTGACGAAGATGACGATGAAGACGGCTTTGCTGAAATTGATGTTGAGCAAGAATCCATAGACATTGAACTTGCAAACAACAGTGACGATGACGGTGACGACGAAGCTGAGGCAATGCTGAATGAGATTGATGCACTTATTGACTCTCAAGCTAAAAAAGCTGAATTATCAGCAAATCCACCTCCACCCAGTGAACATAAACCACAAGAAGTTCCTCTTCCACCACCGCCACCAGCAAACAGTTTTGCTCGTACTTTAGCTAGCATGGAGCAATCTGATACTTCACATGAAGATGACTTTGAAACAGAGATCGAAGACGAATCAGATGGGCTTGATCATGAAGCAGAAAGCTTCACAGAACCAACATCCTTTATGCCCCCACCACCACCGCCACCAACATTTAACAAGCAGCCAACCAACCTTGAGGAAGGTGCATTTGATGGTCAAGATGATGATAATGACGAAGGTTATTTACATCATGAAGAAGAAACTGAGGATACCGTATTACCGCCACCTCCTCCGCTGCCATTGCCACCAACAAACCAATCTTCTGTCTCATCTAGTCATGATGATATTGGCCAATATCAGGAAAAACACGAACAAACACTTAACCAAGACGTTCCACCACCGCCACCTCCTCCGTTACCATTAACACCCACAAATCCAACTCCTCCTCCGCCACCGCCGCCAGCACCTCCGCCGCCGGCACCACCAGCGCCAATGAAAACTCAAGCCACGCCAACTGGAGCTGACGTTAAAGACACTCACAACGAGATTAACAACCTCACCGAAGGCCTTGATTTTCCAGAAGAAAATGACCAAGCCAACTCCGCTCCCGCCACACCACCACTACCTGATTTTAATCAGGGCGAACCAACCGTACCAAACTTACATGAAATAGACGACATACCACCAACAGCTCCTCCACTCTCCATAGATGAGGACGATGATGAGGACAACCCACTTCGTTAAATAAAGAAAAATTTAGTACCAAACATGAATCAAGAAAATATCCTTCAGCACTTTCATGATGCACAAGCCATTTTAAAAGGACATTTTATTCTATCCTCTGGCAAACATAGTGACACATATTTGCAATGTGCCAGAGTGTTGATGAACCCCAAAATAGCCGATAAGCTATGTGCATGCCTCGCAGATAAGGTACGCAACCATCTAGAATCAACCGGACAATCTATCGACCTTGTTGTGGCCCCTGCAATGGGAGGAGTTGTAGTGGGTTACGAAATGGCAAGGCAACTTGGCGTAGATGGCATTTTTTGTGAACGTGTAGATGGCACATTTACATTCCGTCGTGGCTTTACTCTAAATAAAAATGCCAATGTATTAGTAGTAGAAGACGTTGTTACCACTGGAAAATCATCCATTGAAGCAATCAACTGCATCAAAGAGCATGGTGCAAACCCTATCATGGAAGCATGCCTTATTGACCGCAGCAACGGCCAAGCAAATCTAGGAATAGACCTTATTTCTCTAACCAGTGTTGAAGTGCAAACGTTTGACGCAAATAATATTCCCGAAGAATTAGCGAATATTGAGCCATACGCACCTGGCAGCAGGTTCTTGCAAAAGACATCTTCTTAAACTTCTACCAATTCATCATCCGCCGACATTAGTAACGTAACATGCCCCATTTTACGTCCTTCCTTGGCCTCGTCTTTACCATAAAGATGAAGCTTGGCATCGGGCTCTTTGATATATTCTTCCCAAAGATTAACATCATCCCCGATAAGGTTTTTCATAATGGCGGTACAGTAAATTGCTGAGGATCCAAGCGGTAAACCACAAATTGCCCTTACAAATTGTTCAAACTGACCTGTTACACATGCATCCATTGTCCAATGACCTGAATTGTGAGGCCGAGGTGCTATTTCATTTACCAATAGCTCACCGTCTTTGGTAACAAAAAATTCCACAGCCAACACACCAACCAGCTCTAGGGAGTCAGCTATATTAAATGCAATGTCCCAGGCTTTTTCGTCCATACCTTCTGGTATATCAGCAGGTGCAATGGTGGTATCTAAAATACCATTATTGTGAATATTCTGGGATGGCATATAAGGCATAGCACCACCATGAATATCTCTAGCAAGAACCACCGAAATTTCTTTTTCAAATGGCACAAGCTCCTCTAAAATACAGTCTCCCAACTCATGTTCACGCCACAATTTTGCAAATACTGTATTTTCATCTATCTTGTGTTGACCTTTACCATCATAACCAAGCTGTGCCGTCTTTAAAATACAATGGGGGCCAATTTCCTTAAACGCCTTACTACAACTTTGTGCATTTTTAACATGACGGTAATTAGCAGTAGGAACACCAATCTCTTTCATAAAGTCTTTTTCAACAACCCGATGCTGCGCGACCTTAAGGCACTTTGGATTTGGACGCACCTCAACCAATTCCGCCAAATACTCTACTGATTCTATTGGAATATTTTCAAATTCATAGGAAACCACATCCACCGAATGCGCAAATTTCTCAAGTAATTTTTTGTCTTCATACGGACCAACAAAGGTCTTGGCTGCAACAAACGAAGCCGGACTATTTTTTGTATCTGTAAGAATATGTACCTTATAACCAAGAGCCGAAGCTGCAACTGCAGCCATTCTACCCAATTGACCCCCACCAATAATTCCAATTACTGATCCTGGTGCAATGACCTTCATAAATCTATATCCTAGTTATTATCTCATGATTTTTTATGATGGCGTATCAGCCACCTTATTGGTTTGTTGTGCGCGATAATCAGCAAGTTTTTCAGCCACAGCATCATTGGTTAGAGCAATAACAGAAGCAGCTAGTAGTGCTGCATTCTTAGCACCAGCCTCACCAATGGCAAGCGTTCCTACAGGAACTCCTGCAGGCATCTGTACAATAGATAACAAACTATCCATACCACTTAACGCTTTACTCTTAACCGGAACACCAAATACTGGTAAATCTGTCATCGAGGCTATCATGCCAGGCAAATGAGCTGCACCGCCAGCACCCGCAATGATCACCCCAAAACCTTCTTCTTTAGCTTTCTTTGCAAACTGTACCATTCTATCTGGGGTACGGTGCGCCGAAACTATCCGGCTTTCGCATTCTATTCCAAGATCTTCCAAAAGAGTCTGGGCACATGACATGGTCGACCAATCCGACTGACTACCCATAACAACAGCTACTTTATATTGAGTCATATTTCTACCAATAAAATCTCAATGGTCACACAATTTAATTTGCGACACATCGTAACCGCTTAGTCTCTATTATGCAATAATATCATCGCACAAAGAGGAGCTAAGCAAGCTAATTTCGTCTTTTAAATGGAGTTTTTGCTTTTTTAAACGCATAACAAGCAACTGATCAAAAGCACCTTCGCTTGTCAGAGACTCTATACGGTCTTTAACCTTATGGTACTCTTGATTAAGAATTTTTAGTTTATTACGCTTTTTTTCTTCTTGTACCATTGCGCTTTACAAATAATGAGCATTAAATCACATATCCAAATCAGCTGATAAAAAAACGCACCCGAAAGCACGAATCATTTACACAGCTAAAAATAGGTAACTACACGCCACCTACCTGAATATTATATCATATTTTAGTGAATATAGGAAATAATAATTGAATGACCACCTTAAAAATTCACCCTCCATACTAATCGTAAATCAAGTTGCACATAATAGGCTAAAGTCAACAATATTGACACTTACTTCCATCTCTTAACAATATCTGCACCAATATCAAACATATCTAATACCCGCCCCACCGAATGCTTCACTATTTCATCAATCGATGTTGGCTTATTATAAAATGCTGGCACAGGAGGCGCTATCACAGCCCCCATGGACGCAAGTTTCTGCGCACTAGCCAAATGACCTGCATGCAATGGCGTTTCTCTTAGCATTAAAACCAATTTTCTTTGCTCTTTTAAAGTTACATCTGCCGCTCTACTAATAAGATTACTCGTTATTCCACACGCCACTTCAGACATAGTCTTAATAGAACAAGGTGCTATAATCATTCCATGATGAACAAATGAACCACTTGAAACTGCCGCAGCAATGTCATCAACCTGATACACCACATCCGCAAGCGCCTGAACATCTCCTACAGAAAGATCGGTCTCTTGCTTAATAGTGATACCGGCAGCCTTACTAATAATCAGATGGGTCTCAATAGTATCAAGCTTCTTTAGCACCTTAAGTAGCTCAATACCATAAATAGCACCTGATGCTCCTGATATGCCAATAACAATACGCTTTTTATCCATTTTCCAATCTCAACCAAAAGTTACTTTTCCTAATTTATTAACCAACAAAGCCGTAACAAAAACGTTTCATTTCAAAAATGTCAAATTATTTATTTGACCCCACCCCTAATAAATTATGTGTGCACGATAAGCTACTATGTTACAATGGTAATCCACATGATTTATAGACTATAATTCTACAATAATGGAGGTTTTTTATGTCAGCCGCATCTCATATATCAGCTTTAAAGGCAAAACACCAACAATTAGAGAATCAAATTCACTATGCTGAACAGCATTTTCTGCCGACAGCAGACTACAAAAAAGCAAAGCTGAAGATCAAGGATGAAATTAGACAGTTAGAACTTCTGTTAGGAACACACTCCGAACTACCCGATGCTGCCTAGATCATCGGCTATATTACTTCAAAAAAACACGCATGAAGCTATCTTCATGCGTGTTTTTTTATTTTTATACTAATCATGAATCAGGCCAAAGAACAACTTGGTTTACAATTGACACCAAAGCGCAGTGGCGGCAGTAGCGCCTTGCGCTCTTTTTGCATGAATTTCGTGAACGTAAAAACCCCAGCCAATAAAGCAACCCATACACTTTATTCACAAGCAATCGATGATGACATCATTGAAATTGTGTTAGTTAAGCAGCCTTAATCTCTTCTGAACCCTCTTGAGTAGCTGGCGCCTCATCTGCTTCATCAATCTCTGGCAACATTCCCAGCGCACGCTTATAGGTATCCAACAAAAATTCTTGCTCTTGTAGATCATCATCATCAATTTTACGAAGCTTTAAGATTTGGCGAATGGTTTTTACATCAAAACCATTACTTTTTGCTTCAGCGAAAACCTCTTTGATATCTTCACCAATATTGGCTTTTTCTTCTTCTAGACGCTCAATGCGCTCTACAAACTGACGCAAATGTTCTGCCGAAAGGCCACCGTAAAAGCTCATAAAGATCTCCTTTGCTTTACATGAAATGACATTCACACGAATAATTTATACGTACCTAGCAGTTGCAAGACAAATAAAAATCACGTGCACATTAAAAATACAAAATACCCTAGCGTTTGTATCAAGAATATTTCGTCTTGCCAATGGGAAAATAGTTCAAATTTGCTGCAGCAACATCTTTACGACGATAGAGATTTCTAAGATCAACAAGCACATTACCCTGCATCGTTTTTGCAAGAGCGGGCATATCAATAGCCCTAAACTCATCCCATTCTGTAACAATCACTACAATATCCGCGCCATCATACGCAGCCATCGCGGTGTCGCACCAAACAATAGATTCTTGTGTTAGTAATTTTTTTGCTTCAGCCATCCCTTCAGGATCATAAACCTTTAGTTTTGCACCTGCCTGTACAAGCGCAGGCACAATATCCAACGAAGAACTATAGCGCATGTCATCCGTATTTGCTTTAAATGTAAGACCCAAAATTGCTATATTCTTACCATCCACACTTCCATCCGCTGCCGCTATAACCCTATCAGCCATGCGTTTTTTGCGGTTATCATTAGAGGCAATCACCGACTCTACAATTGCCGTTGGCGAACCAGCATCATTAGCAATATGCGTCAAAGCCAAAGTATCCTTAGGGAAGCAGGAACCACCATAACCAGGACCAGGCTGCATATATTGAGCCCCTATTCGCTTATCCATTCCCATTCCCTGAATCACCTTGCTTATATTAGCTCCAACACCCTCACAAATATCGGCAATCTCATTTGCAAAAGCAATTTTAGTAGCCAAGAAAGCATTGGATGCATATTTAATAAGCTCTGCCGTAGCAATATCAGTATGAAGAATCGGATAGCCCCTATTGGTAAGCGGTGCATAAAGCTGATCTAACAACTCTTTTGCTCGCTCATCTTGAGATCCAACAATAATTCTGTCTGGCTCAAGAAAATCTTGAACAGCAGATCCCTCGCGTAAAAACTCAGGATTCGATGCAACCAAACACTCCAATTCCGGACACTGCTTATCCAAAATCTCTTTAACTTTATTGCCCGTACCTACTGGAACAGTGGACTTGGTAATAATAAGCACCGAATGACTTAATGACTTAGCCAAGGCTTCTGTTGCTTGATAGATATACGTTAAATCTGCTCTTCCTGTCTGAGGATCAGTTGGTGTTCCTACAGCAAGCAAAACAATATCCGCACCCTCTACAACTTCAGACACATCACCAGCAAATGTCAGCCTTGCAGCATCAACATTTTCCTTAACCAATGCTTCAAGACCCGGCTCGTAAATAGGAATTTTCCCGGCTTGCAATGCTGATACTTTTTCTGGATTATTGTCAACACAAACAACGTCCCATCCTAAATGCGAAAAACAAGCACCCGAGACAAGACCAACATACCCAGTTCCTATAACTACAATTTTCATGATGCCTTGCGCACCTCACTCTCGTTATATTTAACAAGCATTTCTTGTACCTGCTTAGCGACTTCTTTATCCTCTAATGAATACGCAATACACGCATCCAGAAAACCAACCAAGGAACCACAATCAAAACGCTTTCCTTCAAATTTACAACCATAAAATGGTGAGTATTTAAGCATGGACTCCATCGCATCAGTTAGCTGAATTTCACCATCTCCGGATTTATGTTTTCGTTGATGTTTATCCAGATAGTCAAAAATTTCAGGCTGCAAAATATACCTTCCAGTTAGCGACAAATTTGACGGCGCTTCATCTGGCTCTGGCTTCTCTACCATTGCTCTTGCTTGCACTACCGTGTCACTAATTTCTTTTTCAATATCTAAAATGCCATATTTGGAAGTATCTTCTTTAGCTACCTCTGCTACTGCCAGTACATTACCACCATACTTCTTGTATGCATCCATCATTTGAGACAGTGCACCCTTCTTATGAAGCACCATTTCATCTGGTAAAATAACCGCAAAAGGCTCATTACCAATAGCATGACGTGCACACCAAATAGCATGACCAAGACCTGCTGGATCTTGTTGCGGAATAAACATTACCTGACCAGGGTTCGGTAACCAAGAGGCTACTTTATCAAGCATATCTTTCTTTTCATTCTCCGACAAAACCGATTGCAGCTCAAAAGCATGGTTAAAGTGGTTGTTGATAGCATTTTTATTACGACCAGTTACAAATATACACTGCTCAATACCAGCTTGCCGTGCTTCCTCATAGGCATATTGAACCAACGGCTTGGCAGCTACTGGAAGCATTTCTTTGGGGACTGACTTAGTCGCAGGCAAAAACCGAGTTCCTAACCCACCCACCGGAAATATCGCTTTTTTGACTGATTTCATAACCCTTCCCACGATTGTCTTTTTTCAATCACATCTAGCAAGCGTATTATTTACGCCCAAGAAGGTTAAATTGCAAGGATTAGCTTCACAACACACAGCCTAACCCTACAAATCCTTGCCCTACAGAGGAATGCAAAATGCACAGATTCGGATAATATTTATTTATTATCCAGATCTAGACAATATCCTTTATCTATGTTATAATTAAATAAAAACATAAAGAGACAAAGCATGACCACTACACAACCAAATCCCGCCACCTCATCACACGAACTAGACACTCGTGTAGGCCTTGACCTCTTTAATAATATCATGAAAACTTGGCAACTAGGCCGTAAAGAAGCCCTCATCTTACTTGGATCAATTGCACCATCAACTTACGATGCCTGGAAGAAACAACCTCAACCCAAATTACCTCACGACACCATTGTACGTATTTCCTATATTATTGGTATTGTAAAAGGCTTACGCATTATTTTTGGCAACACTAAACGCGCCGACGAATGGGTCCGAAAAAGCAATGCCATGTTACATGGCAAATCAGCGCTCGATATTATGCTTGGTGGAGAAATTATGGACATCGCTTACATCAGATCAATTGTCGACTCTGCTCGAGGTCAGTGATGGGCATTAAACAAGTACATATCCGGTCAACCACCTACCGAGCCATCTCCACTCAATACCCACCAATCGACTTATTTGAAAATTTATGCCCCAAACATGACTATGAGCAAGCTTGTAAATGGGAAATGCTTACCAGCGATCGTATTAGAAACAACCGCATTCCGCATCAAGATTGTGTTTTTGGAGACGGCGCTAGCTTTGTCATGGCACCATTTTTCTATAAAACGCCTCCAGGAAGATTTTCAACCGATTTATTTGGAGGCTATTACGCTTCTAGGCTTGAAAAAACAAGTATTTGGGAAAAATCATACCACCTGGGAAGGTTTATTGCTGCTACTGAAGACGAAGCTTTCTCCACCGGATTGAACATTCTTATCTTAAAAGGCTCTATTGAGTGCCGCTTGCATACAACAAAAGAACTCCCTTACACCGACCCCATTTACGACAAAACATCTTACACAGCTTCACAACGCATTGCCAAAGAACTCTATAATCAAAATAGCAATGGCATTGCTTACAATAGCGTTCGCCACACAAACAATACATGTTACGTCATTTATAAACCCAAACTTGTTGGCATTCCCATCCAAACTAAAAAACTAGCCTTACACTTTAATGGAACCCAAATTGACAAGTATTTTGAAAATGATAACTGGCACGAACTACCTATTGACAGCTAATTACTTTAACTCTATATTACGCGCCCTTTGATAAAAACTTTATGAT
>CALCTU010000118.1 GCA_937907045.1 uncultured Alphaproteobacteria bacterium | reverse complement strand
GTGCTTGCGTTAGTACAAGAAATGACCGAAGAAAGCTGGAGGCTGCCGTATGCTCAGCGTGTTGATTCGCTGACCAATTTCCAGCACACCTATGCCATAGAAGATGATCTGATTGTAGAAGATCTAGTAGAAGGTGACCCTGCGAGTTTATCGCCTGCACAACTGCTTAATATTCAAGAAATAGCTTTGAATGAACCATTGCTTGTAGGACGTACTGTATCCCAAGATGGTGTTACAACAGGAATTAATGTGACGGTAAATCTTACGCGTGAAGACATGTTTGAGGTGCCAAAAACAGCGGCCGCTGCTAGAGAGCTTGTTGATTTAATGCGCGCTAAATATCCCGATATCGAAATCAGACCTTCGGGTATGGTGTTTATGAATAATGCTTTCATGGAAGCTTCCATGCAAGATATGGGAACCATTATACCAATTATGTATATTGTATTGTTGGTAGCGATGGTGGTGTTCTTGCGCAGTATATTGGCAACCATTGCCACGACATTTGTCATTGTATTTTCTGCTATGACCGCCATGGGATTTGGTGGTTGGGTTGGTTTTCCGATGACGCCTCCTACTTCTACAGTGCCAACCATTGTGATGACCTTGGCAATTGCTGACAGTATTCACATTATTGTATCAATGTTGGCTGCTATGAGAACCGGTATGGGTCGACAAGAAGCAATTGTAGAATCGATACGAATTAATATGCAGCCAGTATTCCTGACGTCTTTAACCACGATGATCGGTTTTTTGGCACTGAATTTTTCCGAAGCACCACCATTCTGGCATTTAGGAAATATGGCAGCCTTTGGTGTGTTTATGGCGTTTATTTTGTCCGTAACGTTTCTTCCAGCTTTGTTAACCATCTTGCCTATTAAAGTAAGTGATAAACTAAAACAGGGTCAGAAAACGGCCATGGATAAATTTGGCGATATGGTTGTTGCTAAACGTGTTCCTCTTTTAACCATTAGCTTAATTGCGGTTGTGGTGTTAGGAAGTATGATTCCAAAAATAGAGATCAATGATCAGTTTGTGGAATATTTTGATTACAGCGTAGATTTTAGGCCAGATACCGAATTTATGGTCAAGAATTTGACCGGAATTTATAATGTAGAATATGCACTTGGGTCATCTGGGCCATCCGATATTAGTTCGCCTGTTTACCTTCAGGCAATTAGTGACTACACAGATTGGTTAAGGTCTCAGCCAGAGGTTCTACATGTGTATAGTTTGAGTGATATTTTTAAACGTTTGAACAAAAATATGCATGCTGATGATCCTGCATGGTATAAATTACCTGATAACCAGGATTTAGCTGCACAGTATTTACTATTATATGAGCTTTCACTGCCATATGGTTTGGATTTAAATGATCGGGTTAATATTGATAAGTCAGCTACCCGTATTAGTGTGACGCTTGATAATATGTCTACCAATGAAATTAGAGCATTTAAAACAAAATCAGAAGAATGGTTAAAAAACAATACCCCTGAATATATGCATACCGAGGCTACTTCTCCGGTGGTGATGTTTGCATTTATCAGTATGCGCAATATTGATAGTATGACTAAGGGTAACATCCTATCGCTTTTCCTGATTTCAATATGCATTATGATAGCGTTGCGTAGTTTTAAAATTGGTGTGTTTAGTTTAATTCCAAATATTGTGCCCATTATTTTGGGCTATGGGTTGTGGGCTGTTTTTGTAGGACAGGTCAATATGGCTGTGGCAATTTCTGCTGCTGTGAGTTTGGGAATTATTGTGGATGACTCAGTACATTTTTTGAGTAAGTATATGCGTGCCAGGAGAGAAAAGGGTGCTACCAGTGAAGAAGCGGTGCGGTATGCCTTTTCTACAGTTGGAACTGCGCTGGTTGTAACTACCTTTATTTTAATGGCTGGATTTGGTTTGTTAAGCCAATCAACTTTCCAAATGAATAGCTATTTAGGTTTACTGACTATGATTGTAATAGGTAGTGCGTTGTTTGCTGACTTCTTCTTACTCCCTCCACTATTAATGCTCATTGATAAAGGATCGTATAATATGACACATAAAAAATCTTCAATTTCTGGTATGGGAAGTGCTGCTGTAATTGCCCTCATTGTTACTGCGATTGCGTTTGTTGCTAACGATGCATTGGCAAAAAAAACGGCCGCAGAAATTTTATCTAGTGGTGATGCTGCAAGCCAAGGTGAGGCTATTGCCATTGAAATGGATGACCGTGATATTGGTTTTGGTGATCAAACTTCCACCATGACCATGACGCTAACTAATGCCTATGGACAGGAAAATACACGTTCTATGCGTAACCAAACATTAGAACTGCCAGATAGGTCAGTAGGGGATAAGTCGATTATTGTGTTTGATAGTCCTGCTGATGTAAAGGGAACAGCATTATTGTCGTATGCACAAATTTTGGAGCAGGATCAGCAGTGGCTATTCCTTCCCGCATTAAAACGTGTAAAACGTATCTCTTCAAAGAACAAGTCGGGACCATTTGTTGGTAGTGAATTTGCATATGAGGATATTACAGGCAATGAAATTGGGAAATATAGTTGGAGCTTTGTTGAGTTAAGTGCATGTAATGTTGATGGCCAAGAGCTAGAATGTTTTAAATTGGATTCTAGGCCAAAATACGAACATTCAGGGTATACAAAACGTTACGTGTGGATTGATACTGCAGAGTTTCGTCCCATAAAAGTTGAATATTATGATCGTAAGGATGAGTTGTTGAAAGTTCAGACTTTTGAGCAATATAAACAATATCTGGATCAGTATTGGCGAGCCCATGTATGGAAAATGGATAATGTCCAAACAGGTAAGCATACAACGCTTAATTTCAACGATTATACATTTAATAACAATCTGACAGATAAGGATTTTACGAAGGCAGTGTTAAAACGAGTAAAATAAAGACTCGTTTTATAATAAAAAGGCGGCTATAAAAACCCTTATGACAAGTCAAGGGACAATAGGGGTATGTATTTTAAGCTGGCGTAGTGGTCAGGTTTTGGCGCGCACGCTTGCTACCTACCTTAAGCATGATCTTTTTAGTTTGGTTGACGATTATTGCGTTCTTTTTCAGGAAGTTAGCCAAGAAGATATTGATATTGCCAATCAGTATAACCTAAATTACATTGTCACTAATGAGAATCTCGGTATTTATGGTGGTGTAAAAAAACTCGCTGAGCATCTAAATACTGACTATGTTTTGTTATTAGAAGATGATTGTATTTTAATAGAACCGAAAGAAGTTTTGGCCAAAAGGTTAGAGCTTGCCAGGAAGCGTTTGGATGATGGGCATGTGGATGTTTACCGGTTGCGTCATCGCTGGCAACCCGGTGAAAAGTTTGATACGGTTGATAAGTTTAAAAAAATTCATCCCGTGCCCAACGAAACACATTCGGTAGTTAAATGGTTCAAGCGTCTTGTTAGGCCTGCAAAATATAAACGACTTATTGGTACATCGGTGTATGTACAAGAATATCCGCAAGGATATTTATATGATAAATACATTACGCCAACAGCAGAGGGAGACTTTATTGTTAGTTCTGCTGTCATGAATTGGACCAACCAGTCGGTATTGTGTAAGCGTAAATGGTTACTTGATACTATTTTGAATTATGTTGATCGGCATCCATGTAAACGTACTGTAAATGGTAAGCAGGATATTGAAAAATCATTGAATTGTAAGTGGTGGCGTGATAAAGACTTCAAAATTGGCGTTGGAGAAGGAGTATTTTCTCATAAGCGTCTGACTGCATAAATTACATCAATTGTACTGGCCAGTAATGCAGCAATAAAGTGATGATAAGGAGACACCATTATGTCTAAGCCGCAAGTGAACGTTGTATGCATGAAGTGGGGTACGTTGTATGGCCCTGAGTATGTTAATAAGCTACAATCCATGGTAGCAAGGCATTTAAGTTATCCCCATCGTTTTGTGTGCCTGACCGATGATACGAATGGCATTAATGACAATGTAGAATGTTTTGATCTACCGCAAATTAAGGTTCCAGCCAAATATGATGTATCTCCGTGGCGTAAGCTTGGTATGTTTTCTAAAAATTTGGCAGACCTAGAAGGAAAAGTACTTTTCTTAGATTTGGATGTAGTGATCGTAGATAGTATTGATGCGTTTTTTGATGTGGCCAATAAATTTACTATCATTGAAAATTGGACCCAAATGGGACGGGGGATTGGTAATTCATCTGTTTATTGTTTTGAGGTGGGTGCACATAGTGATGTGTTGGAATATTACAATGATCATATGGATGAGGTCCTGACTAAATACGCTAACGAGCAGATTTATTTATCTAAAAAAATAGGTGATATTGCGTTCTGGCCGGATCATTTTTGTCAAAGCTATAAGCGTCATTGTATTCCTAAATCCATCAATAAGTTTTTGATAACACCTACTTATAAACCGGGTACAAAAATAGTTGTGTTTCATGGAAGACCTAACCCATCTGAGGCTGTCAAAGGCGGTTTTTATGGCAAGTGGTATAAATATGCCAAGGCTGCTCCGTGGGTTGGTGAGCACTGGCAATAGCAAAGATTACTGATCATTAGCAGTAATGAGTGCTCCAGATAAGGTAAATACTCTGTAATATACTTGCTCATTCCGATAGCGGTCGAGCTTACTGCGTGAAGACATGTCCTTAAGAGCTACTTTTTCAAATACTTCACTGCTGTTGAGTGTCTCAATGAAATTGGTGATGCTTTCATCATCAACAGCACCTCCTTTGATGATGACGTTATTAGGGGCTTCAAAAGCGATACTTTCAAACCATACACCATCAGTAATGGATAGGTTTAGGTAGTGATACATAGCCAGCACATCACCTTGATTGGGAGTAATATAGTCAAGCTGGTGTTCAAAAGCTGTGAGCTGTTCATATGATTGCTGACGTTCAGTCAAAAGTTGTTTTTTCTGACGATATTCAGATTCAACATGCTCTAATAATGATAACTGCTGCTGTAATTCTAGGTTATGTTGTGTTGTTTGATTGCTATATGTTACCATCATCATACTAAGCATGATGCAGCCTACAATCATCAGGCAAAAAGCAGTTCCGTGCTCGAGTACTTGATCACGAGCAAGTCCAAACCATGTTGTGGCGTTATAACGGATATCTTCTAATCCTAATTCCAATGTGTCAGGCTGAATGAACATACAATGTGAAACAGTGACATCGGTTAATAGTTCTTGGACCGCACTGGCAATATCATCCGCATAAGCAGTTTGACTAACTAGTTGATAATGGTCACTGACATTATTGTGATGTGTTTGATGGAAGTGCAGAAGTCCTTCAATTTGAGGCACAAAATGCTGAACCAATTTATGAATACGTAGTGTTAGATGTTCACTTTGCTCGAGTGATTCAAATAATGGTTCACATAAAAAAGATGGAATATCGAGCGGATATAAATAAGGCTGCATATAATCGATGATCATTACATATTGATCATGGGGATTAATATTAATAAATGCCATGACATGGGCATTTTGTTCTGGGTTATTGACAACATAGTCATCGTAAAAATGGAAATGACGGAGGTCGATTACTGTTTCTTTGTTATGAGTGATTGTACCGTCATCACTATTAAGGTGCTCTTCATATGGCGTAATTTTAGATTGCGGTGCAGCCACGTATAATATGGACTGGGTTTGATCATCGTGATTATATCCAAAAACTTCCCAAAAGATGACAACCTGATTTGCGTTATCAATTGATTTTTCAAACAAGTAGCGTGATGTAATAGCTTGCATGGTAGCTTGTGCATCCATGATTGGAAGGTGTATGTGCCTGACAACTGCGTCTGTCACAGCCATGCGGTAATAAACATGATCATTATCGGCAAGCTGCTCTTGTTCCTGAGATTGACTTAAAAAACTTGCATGAATACATTCTGATGGTTTTTGAGAACGTACGAGATGCGAGTCTTTTTCTAATATTTTACACACATAGGTCGCGGTGCCCGTAATATCGATACCTGACAGAGGCTGCTCATAAAAATGATCACTTATACGGTTTTTTAATGTTTGTACTTTTGAGATAACATGATCTTTATATTCAGTAATATCGTCTGAGAACGGAATATGTGCCAGTTGTTTTCGTGACTGGTTTAAGAACTGTTGCAAGTGAACGTCGATGCCCATAGCTACATGCCTTTAAAGGGGTTATAAGAGTATGTGTTAATACCATGTTAACACACTGATTATTAACAGAAGCTTAATTAGAGTTAATTTTGTCGTGAAAAATATTTTAAATATGCCCATACTGCTCGTGAATGAAGATGCAGGCAATTTCATGGATGAGCGTAAACATCGATGACGATGCTTACATACCATTGTTACAAGTGAATGTGTAAACGGTATTACTTGGAATTAGAATGAAGAGCGATCAGTGATAAGATATAATCTAAATTTTCAAGTTCACCATATGGTTCTGCTTTTTTCTTTAAACGATTCGCAATGATTTCTGCCATATCTTTGGTGACGAATAGGCCTCTTCGTTCTTTGCTAATACGTGAGCCTAATTCACGTAATACTTCAATAAGCAATTGCGTTGGTGTGTAAAGATTTTCAGGAAGCTTAGCACGTGTGTAAAGTGCTTTAAGTCCGTTATTGCTGTTATCCATAACAAGTGTCTTAACATTCATCACTGTTACTTGGGTCATACGTGCTAAGGTGACCTCAAAGAAGTTAAGATTACCCATGCAAAGAGCTGAAATAGGAATCATTTCTTGGTCAACATTTAGGCGAGTCATTAAATCTCTAAATTCATGGTATTGGGCTTCTTCTGCTTCTAGACCAATAACCTTCATTGTTGCAAGCTCACTTCCTTGTTCTTTTGTGTGCTTGATTTGAGATACGGCCTCACCATGCTTTGTTTCAAGTTTTTCGTAGAGTGCATCAGAAACAGCCGTTGCTAAACGCTCGACAATGGATACTGGAAGTTCTTCTCGTGAAATAAGCGATTCCATGATATTGTCGCTTTCTGAGAAATCCTCAGCAATAGTTTGATATCCAGTTTCTGAGACCTGTGCTGCTTCGTTATTGAGTAGGGTGTCGACTACCACTTCGTTGTGCGATTCAATAAGGGCGTCTGATACTTGCTCAGTAACATCTTTACGTCCAGCAATGGTTTGAAGTTTAGCCGTACTATTTTTGGCACTCTGTACAATTTCAATAAGGTCAATGTCGGTTAAAATTTCAGAAAATTCAAGAATAGGTAATGATACCTCTTCTACGTCATTTGCAAGTTCCATCACAGCTTCTTTAGGAACATTGGTAAGATTTTTGACTTGTAAGGCAACATGACGACGAACTTCCACCATGGTGTCTTGCACCAGTGTACAAAATATTTTTTCTGCAACCGCCATTTCTTCTTCTTTGAAACCTCCGGCTTCATAGTAACGTGCGATCTTCTTCGTAATGTCCATTTTCTTTTCGCTTGGACTTTGAATCAAACGTTCTATGTCGTCAGATGTCAGGTGTATACCACCTTTTGGTTGCTGATCTTGACTTAGCTGATCCATGAGGTTAATCCCTTTTTATACCTTAACAATATTATTGTAATCAATATTCATTAAAAAAACGTTAAAAACTGTTATTTACTTATTTTATACCATTTTACCCATCTGGAATATTGGCATATACATAGCAACAATAATAAATCCAACCGTTAGACCCATGCTGATAATCATAATAGGTTCCAGTGATTCGGTCAGTCGATCCACGGCAATATCAAATTCTTCTTCATAATATAATGCAGTAGAGTCAAACATTTCATCCATTTTTCCTGTTTCTTCACCAACTGCTAGCATTTGGTAAAAAGTTGCTGGAATAATGTCGCACGACGCATACAGAGATGACAACGTATTACCGGTGGCAATTCCCGTTTTGATTTGTTCAAATGCTTCACGATAAACGGTGTTGGGGATACTTTGCTCCGTAATTTGCAGAGCCTGTGTAATAGGAACACCGGCCATCGCTAGATTACCTTGGATCATGGCAATACGAGCCAATGTTGATTTTTGTACTACTTCACCAATCACTGGCATTTTTAATACAAATAGATCAAATTTTTTGCGAAAATCTGGGTTGTTATTTTTTAAGTATTTTATAAGGAATATCAGGCCAACAAGTACGCCTGCTAAAACGCCTCCGCCCATTGGATCACGTACAAATTCACTGATATTAACAACCATTTGGGTAGGTCCGGGTAAGGATCCGCCTTTTTTACCAAACATATCTTGGAATACAGGTACCACCCAAATCATCATAATACTGATGACGGCAATGGCCACTGAAAGAAGAATGGTTGGATACATGAAGGCACCCTTAAGTTTACTTCTAATTTTTTGAGATTTTTCAAGGTGAATAACCAGCTTATGCAAGAAGTTTGTCAGTTTACCACTGCTCTCACCCGCTTTGATTAGGTTAACATAAATAGTGTCAAAAATAGAAGGGAAGGCTGCAAATGCACTTGATAATGGTGCGCCACCCTCAACACCTTCACGAATTGTACGCACTACCCATTGAAAATTTGGCTCTTCTTGTTGCTCTTCTAACATCCGTAAGGTTTTGTTGATTGGTAACCCGGCCTCGACCATGGTTGCAAATTTCTTGGTAAAGATCATCAATGATAATAATTTTACCTTTTTGACTTTTATTTTAGGATCAATTTGTATGGTTGCTTCTTGAGGTTTAGATCCGGTGGAACCAGAGGCTTGTCCTGTTAATGAGCTACCTTCTTTCTCTTCACCACTAATTAGTACAAGGTTGGTTACCACCACCTTACGAGCTTGGAGTTTATTTTTAGCATCCTCAGTGTTGAAGGCTTCAATTTCACCGCTACTTGCCGTGTTCCCTTCAATTCCTTTCCATTGAAATATTGCCATAATATTAATCCTCAATCATTAAGACACGCTGGAATTCACCAAGGCTAATTGTACCGTCTAGTAACAATTCTAAGCCACGTTGTTGCATTGTTTTAAAGCCATCATTAGTGATAGCAATATTGGTTAATTCAATATCGGATACGTTTTTTAAGATTGCTTCTTTTACGCTTTTGGTGATCACGAGAACCTCGTGAATGGCGCGACGTCCTTTAGAACCAGAATGCATGCATGTTTCGCATCCCGCGCCTTTATATACTTTGATTGTTTGAAGCTGTTCTTCGGTAAATCCAAGTGCTTTTAAAATATTTTGATCAGGTTGTGGATCTACTTGCTTACAGTCAGAACAAATTATCCGTGCTAAGCGCTGGGCAATTACCAAAATAAGAGAAGATGTCACCAAGTAGTTGGGAATTCCCATGTTAAGTAATCGTGTTACTGTGCTTGGTGCACTGTTTGTATGCAATGTACTGAGTACCAAGTGACCAGTAAGGGCTGCTTTGACCGAGATATCACCGGTTTCTTTGTCACGAATCTCACCAACCATAATCACTTCCGGGTCTTGACGTAAGAAGGAACGCAGAGCAGCGGCAAATGTCAGTCCAATATTTTCTTTTACATGAACTTGTCCAATTCCTTCGACACCAAATTCAACGGGATCCTCAGCCGTTAGAATATTGACTTCAGGGTCATTAAGAGCGTTCAATACAGCATAAAGTGTTGTTGATTTACCACTACCAGTTGGACCTGTTACCAAAATCATACCTTGCGGAGAGTTGATAGCTTTTTGAATAGCAGGCATCATCTCTTCGGGAAAGCCAAGCTTATCTAAAGGCATGTTTAGAGAGCTTTTATCCATGATACGCATTACAATGCGTTCACCATCGCCTGTAGGTAAAATTGAAACACGTAAGTCGACAAAGTCATCGGGCATCGGAAAAGATATAGCTCCGTCCTGAGGAAGACGGCGTTCAGAAATATCCAACGAAGATAAAATTTTAATACGTGTTATAATTGCAGAATAATTATTAAACAAATAATCTCTATATTCTTCAATTTCGTTTAACACACCAT
>CALCTU010000117.1 GCA_937907045.1 uncultured Alphaproteobacteria bacterium | reverse complement strand
TTTCTGTAAGTTCAAATTTTATTGCAAGGACACCTGGTGAAGGAAATGATTTAATGATTAATAATGCCATGACCGGTATTACTGAATTTGTGGGTGGAGTAGGAAAGGATATAATGCTGGGTGGTGGTTCTGAAGATCATTTTATTTTCACCTCCCTAGATGACTCTGTTGTTGGGCAATATGATATTATTGTACAATTTGATAAATATAGTGACGTGTTAGATTTATCGGCTCTGGGTATAGAAAGCCAAGATGTGCTGGTTAGTTACCATGATGGTGGTGTATCAAGAATAGCTATTGATGGGACTGATTTTGAGCTCTGGGTATATGCAAACCAAAATGAAGAATTAGCTGACTGGAATTTTGTATAAAATATTTCTAAAGCAATCTAATGGTTTGGCATTGAATATACAGGAAATGGCGTCTTTTGGCGTTTTGCGTAGGGAGTTTAGTACTTAAATGTAACTGAATAAACTTTGTGTTTTTATAAAATGAAAATTGCTATTAAAAAAATTTCGTCACCAGAAGACTTTCAAAAATGTATGGATATTCGCATTCATATCTTTGTTCAGATGCAAAATGTAACTATGGACGAAGAAGTGGATGGCCAGGATCAAAACAGTGAGCATTTTTTGCTTTTTGTTCATGAGTCTGCAGTTGGTACTGCAAGGGTTCGATATATTAATAATATAGCAAAAATCGAACGTGTGGCTGTTCTAGAAGGCTATCAAGGCAAAGGGCTAGGGCAAAAGTTGATGGAGTATATAATTGCCGATATTTGTGCAAGTAAACAAGCTAAAAAAATCAAACTCAGTTCACAAAGTTATGCCATTTCATTTTATGAAAAATTAGGTTTTCAAGTATGTAGTGAAGAATACATAGATGCTAAAATTCCTCATAAAGATATGGAGTTAGTTGTATGATTGCCGTGATAATAAGTATGATTGAAGTCACCGTTTGTATATTTGGATGTAACGCTGATATTATTTAATAAATAACAGCCAAGAGAGTAGTTTAGTGTCGAGCGAACATAGGGATGGGTATGATGCCAGGGCAATCTATAATTCACGTTATAGAACATCAAATTACCAAGACGCTTATTATGATACGCCAATTCCACGTAATGTTAATTCAATTGTTATATCAGCGCTAAAAGCTGCGGATAACATAATTGCATCAGGTTCTAATAGAAAACTACGAGTGTTGGACTTTGGTTGCGGTGACGGTCGTTATAGGGCTGCAGCATATGAGATTGCAAAAAGAGTAAGAACACATGGAATTGATGTTGAGTTGGTGGCATACGATGTGTCTGATGGTGGTCTTGATTCTTTTAAAGCCAAACTGAGAGAAGAAGGTTTTGGTGTTAACTTTACTAGAGATAACCTAAGTGTAAGTTTTGTTTTAGGTTCAGTTGATTCTAGTGATATTGAAAAAAATAAAATAGCAATCGGTAACGTTGATGTTTCGTCAGCTATATTTGGTGTGATAAGTCATATTCCAGGTAGAAAGAACCGTGTAAACACACTTCGTATGTTAAAAGAAGTAACTGATGGGGATGTGATTATAACGGCTCCAGGATGGAGAATACTTAGTAAAGAATTTCAACATCACAAAAAATTACGTGAGTCGGGAAGTCCATACAAGCTGGCAACTGAACCAGGGGACTTATACTACAAGGCAAAAGGTGGAACTGAGAATTTTTACCACGTTTATTGGTATAAGCATGAATTGATAGGTGAGCTTGCTGAAGCAGGATTAAAAGGAAAAGTTTCTATCGCTAAAATAGGCCATGAAACAACATTATCATATCGGCCAAGAACGGTTGGTTTTGTTGATGAACTGGTATCGTATTTTGCATATAACTATTTGCCCGAGAAAGCTAGTGAGTATCTTGCTGGGTATTATCTAGCCAAAATGCATGATAAAGAAAAGAGCGTGACGCATGTAGTGCCAGGAGGGCTTGCGCAACAATATATAAATGACATTTGTTGTTTGAGTCAAATAAGGTCACATCTTTAGTGAAAAACCCACCAATTAAACCGGGTATAAAAATTGTACCCTCAGTTGTACCCTCAACTTTTTGAGTTGGTAGTGTTGAAAATGAGACAATGTGATCATGTTGTAAATCGAAATAATTGTAGTGTAATCCATCCTGGAGGCATTAAAATCAAGGGATTATACGATCTTGTGAGACGGTATGAGGATGCTTGTGTTAGAGTGAAAATTTTATGTGGAGTAGGTAAGGAGGGCTGCCATTGGCTTCTTTTTAAAATTGTGTATGGATCTTTATATGCTATGCACTTGGTGTGTTTTGTAAAAAATTGACGAGATGTATATAAAAGATGTATATAGTAGAAGGTGTATGTGCGTGATTGGAATCAGAAAGGCATGGTAATAAGATGAGTATTTTGGAAGGTTTTGAGCAATGTTTACAAGCAATTTGGAGTGCGTTTTCCCTGGTAAGAAAGCACTGGTTGGTGGGTATTATATTGTTTCTTAGCTATGTCTCACTTCATATGACATTTATGGCCTTATCCACAACATTCATTTCGTCGCCCTATAACCTAACACTTGCAGATCCAGAACTATGGATGTTTGTTGCTATATCTTTAAGTATTATTTTTACGGTTACTTCGATTTTTTATCTTTTCTTTTTTTATATGTGTCGTCGTGGGTGGACTGATTTGGATACTATTTTTGATTTTTGTGGCGATAAAATATTTCGCTTTATGGGGTTTCAGTTTTTGTATGTTTCAGCGGTTATGATTTTTGTGGTTTTTATGATATTAATATTGTTTGCCATTATATATATCTTCATTCCGTCCATGTTAGTGCTTACTCAATCAGCATCAAATGTTTTGTTTATCTTGGCCGTTCTGCCTTTGTCACTACCATTTATTATATTAGCTGCGTATATTTTTCTAAGAGTGTCACTTGCACAATTTTACATCATATTTCAAAGAAAAGGTTTTGTTAAGGCTTGTTCAAAGAGTGCCCAATTAATGGCGGGGCTTAAATTTCCGCTTACGGTTATTATAATTTCTGTTCAGATCATATATCATTTGTTGTTCTATGGTTTAGAAGCTGTTGGATTGAGTGTAGAGTTTCTGAAAACTTTTTTGGGACTTTGCTATTATGCCTTTACTCCGATAGTGTTTTTTGCAATTTGGAATGACAAGGTTAAGCTGAAAGCTTAGAAACCAAACTTTATTCACTATAATTTAAAGAAAACAATTATGCATCCCCACAGTTGCTAACGGTATCGTGCGCGGAAAATTTTGCGTGCTTGAAGGAGTGCTAACATAAGCCAAGCTGGGTTCTATTTGTTAGAAGCGCTGGTGGTTATAGCTAGCCTATCATTCCGCTCTTTATGGCTGTTATTGTATAGCTTTTATCTAAATCTTGACTTTTAATTATTTTGCCTTATGAAACATATAATATTTTGCATTGCGTTAAATGAAATAATGTAAGGTATTATGAAGAGAAAAGAAGAAGCAAATAAATTATTATTACAATCAGTAATGCCGGTTAAAGAATTATTATCTCATATAAATGAAAGTTATAAGTGTTGTGTAGCCAAGAGATGTATTCATGTAGGGTTATGTTATGCCTAGTGAATTATTGCAAGCTGCGGCCGATGGTGACATAGGTAAATTAACGATGTTATTGGCAGCAGAAGGTGTAGATGTTAATCAAGCTACTAAAGAGGGTGTTACGTCTCTATATATAGCCTCTCAAAATGGTCATGCTGATGTTGTAGAAAGATTATTGGCAGCAGAAGGTATAGATGTTAATAAGGCTACTAAAGATGGTTTTACGTCTCTACATGTGGCATCTCAAAATGGTCATGTTGATGTAGTAGAAAAATTGTTAGCAGC
>CALCTU010000116.1 GCA_937907045.1 uncultured Alphaproteobacteria bacterium | reverse complement strand
GGATTGCAAAGTAACCACCGCCACAAACGGTAAAGAGGTCTATGAAATTTATTGCACCGATGAAACCGTTGATCTTATATTTATGGACTGTCAAATGCCTGAAATGGACGGTTATGAAGCCACTGCAGCCATTCGTACATTTGAAGAAATGAGCAAACGCACCCGCACACCTATTGTAGCCTTAACTGCAAATGCCATGCAAGGGGATAAAGAAAAATGTATTGCAGCCGGGATGGATGATCATGTTGGCAAGCCGATTCACCATGAAGATGTAAAGCACGCTCTTACTACTTGGATACCAGAAAGCAAACAGAGTACCAATGCAACATCACAAGAACCATCCGCCGAACCAGTCGACGGCAACACACATAGCCCTCAAGAAAAAGAAGTAGCTGATGATCTACTTGACCTTAATGCTCTTGAATATTTGCACTCTATGGTAAAAGACAGCTTTGATAGTATTATTGAAGAATATATCAACAGCGCCACCGAAACCATTCGTGATATACATGACGCTTTTGAAAAGCATGATTGTGAAGCTCTCATGCAAGAAACCCATAAATTAAAATCCACTTCCGGGCAGGTCGGCGCCAAACCATTACAAACACTGCTCAAAGACCTTGAACAATGCGGTAAAGACAACAACCTAGATAAAGCTCAAACACTCATCGACAATTTGGATGAATTATTTGAAGATAGTATGCATGCCATCCGAAACGCCATGAAATCATAATTCATGGCAACTCATCCATCAAAACTGATACCCAAACCGTGTCATCATGATTAGTTCTGAGTCGGCATTGGCCACATGATTCGGTTGATGCCTAAGCATAGCCGATGTTTGTATAAACATATCCTCACCCAAGTTCGCACGATAAAACCCTTCTAGATCAATTTCTTGACCCGACGGCGTTAGGTCTAAGGCCCTGGTACTGTAATATATATTTTCATCAACATCAGTATGTGTAGCCACCCTAATATTGGCACTACCACTTGTTACACGCAGCGGCTGGGCTACCACCAATCCCCAAGAAGTCTCTTTATCTTGATGTAAAAATCCAAGAGCAAAACTTTCACTTCTTATGTCCGAAAAATCATTCCATAATGATAATTTTCCAGGTGATGGCTTAGAAGTACCCGAGGTATACTGAAATACTATTTTATCTTCTTTGGTTACCTCATATGACCCAGACAAACCAACAAACCATGTAGGCGTCCCTTCACCAATGGCAAATGCACCACCCGCTCCAGTTCCCAAAAAAGTACTTTGCTCAACCATATGTCCTACATCAATCCCCAAACCAATATCTTGGGATAATTTAGCACTCACTCCAAGCAAGAATCCCGTACTTGCTCCATGAGTTGTCTCATCATCTGCGGAACTAATAAAATTAACACTACTAACTTGAATATCATTATTTAGTGATAGCTCGTTGATTAATGCAACATTATCATCTCCGGCCAGCCCCAAAAAGGCATTTCCCGTAAGGGCCGCATTTTGCATAAGTCCGTCTTGCGTGTTGAATGCCGCAAACCCGTATTCTTTGTCCACTGGTGCATTCATTATAGCCTGAATAGCATGATTATCGCTCTCAAAAGCCAATGAACCACGAAAATTAATATAATCATCGTCCAAGTCACCTTCAATCATTCGTGCCACATCATCAATGTGCCGAGTATCAAACTGACCGTCGACTATATTATTGGCTGGCACACGCACCGATAATTGCAATTGTTCGGTTAGTGTAACAGAGCTATCGTATAATTGGCGTCCAAAATCAAACATTCTTTTTGCTAGCTCTGGCTGGTGTGTAGCTGTGTCATTTACGGCAAATGAGTAAAAACGGTTTATTTCATCCAATGCTCCAAATCGTAACCCGCTACTACTAATGGCATCACCAAAGGCTGCATTAGTTGTAATAATGCTACTTGCTACTTCTACAGTGGCTCCTGATTTTGTATCCCCTATCACCGCTGATGTACTGCCTTCTGGAGCAAGTGCAGCCCCAACATCTAAAATGCCCTGGCCATAAATTTCTTCTTGGCCGGGACGTTTTTGTGCGGTATCAAAAATTCGTTCTACTGCAGCCTGAGGATTTGCCATAAAGGATGGAAATGTTTCTAACAACAAACTCAGTGCAGCCGACACGTGCGGCGCAGCAAAGGATGTCCCACTTAGTGCTATATAGCCAGGGCTAAATACCGTATCGCTGTTACTGTCTGGATGATTTGTAATTTGTAATGCAATATTTGGGTCACCGGTAGTGTAAATAAAATCACCAGGCGCAGCAATACAAAAAGCGGCCGCTGCACCACACCGGTTGGAGGCTCCTCCACCGACGGTAAAATTATCCACAATATTATTATCACCATCAACTGCAACAACCGTAACCCACAATTTTTCAAATGCATCTCGGTCAGCTGCATCTGCAATCAACGGCAAACCTGAACGCGGAGTAACATTATTAAAACCCGAATTACCTGCCGCAAACACCACAATGGTGTTGTTCTGAACCGTATTTTTATATGCGTTATATTCTGATGATGTTAGCACTTCATCCCAACTATCAAAGTCGGTTACATCTAATGGCGCCCCCCAACTATTATTAATAATATTCACCGCCTGGTCATTGACCGCATAATTAAGTGCCTGCACAATATTACCTACCAATAATGTGCCATTTTCATCAGCAGCCTTAATGGCCACCAATTCAGCACCGGGTGCAAGCCCATCAATACCAAAACCATTATCGTTAGTGGCACTAATCACTCCTGTTACCCACGTACCATGCGCATTACTCAACGAACTGCCAATGGGGGTTGCATCCTCACCACCATCCACAAAATCACGACTAATACCAGGATCTGCAACTATATCTGGGTGATCAAAAAATAACCCTGTGTCTATCACTGCGATTTTGGTTCCTGCACCCGTTACAGTCACGTTTTGTGCATTAATTTGAGCCAATGTTGGAGCCTGCAATGCCGGAATGGAACCAGAGAAATTAAAAAAAGTATTTCGAGCTGGAGTATCTTGTCCGCCTGAGGATGTATCATCGCCACTTTCTTGACCACCATCTGACTGACTATTATCTTCTTGATTATTATCTTCATCATTATTGGGCGCTGCACTAGCTGCAGCATCACCTGAGCCACCACCGCCAGCGGCAGCAGCAACTCCGCCTCCTGCGGCAGCAACTCCTAAACTGGTTAATATGGTAGTACTACTTAAACCGCCACCGGATGCAACTACTAACGGCAGCCCAGCCTCTGTAACCTCTACGGTTACAGCACCTGCATCAATGGCAAGCGCACTATTAACTGCATTTTGCTCAATAGCATAATCAAGTGCGGTATTACCCGCTTTGTCGGTAATATCAATATCAATACCAGCCTTAACCAACATTTTTATGGTGGATTCTTTATTATGCTTAGTAGCCACATGTAATGCGGTATGCCCAAGCTCATTTGTGGCATTAATATTAATGCCCTCTTGTGTCAGTAACTGCTGAACAACATTATTTTTTCCTAGCCTAGCAGCTGAAATGAGCGGCGTATCGCCCTTAACAACAGCAGCAAGTGGAGTTGCCTGAGCAGCTAATGAGCACAATAAACACCCAATAACCAAACACAATGTTTTAACATTTATCACGAGCACCTCCACTCACCACTTAACTATTACGAAAAAAAGAATAGACGCATATCCTTTTTTTGCTCATTATACCTTTGTGATCGCCACCACTGCCTTAAGCGCCCGCATTGCCCTATCAATGCTTCTTGCGAAGCAAGGCTCAGTAAGGCCCCAACATCCTTACCGAGCACAAGGGAACGCGGGGTTACCGATCCGCAAGGCAGTGGTGGTCGGTCCAAAGGCGTTGTTGGGGTAACAACGGAAGCGCCAGGTTCACACCCAGCCTTCACAAGTTGGTTCCGTCCACTACAATTATTATTTAGCTTATCATTATCATTTAGCCGTTGCATTGTTGGCGCATTTTTACTCATAAAACTTACCTCGCCAACAACAATGCATTTTTTAACTATAAAACAACTAGTTGAACCAGACACATTAGAAGTATATGGGGATACATGCTGTCTGCGCACTAATTTTTGCGCATGTACCGCCACAAACCGCATACAAGCTAAAGTCTTGGTCACAACAAACTGAAATACAACAATAAATACTTTATTTATATCATTCCTTTGGTATACGCTACTAAGCACAACGAATGCAAACCCCTGTCCATTTTTCCTATAAAAGCCTGTTCTGGCCGTTCATCCATACATAGGTGATGGGGGGTAGTTGTCAACGCTTTTTTAAACCCACATTCATATTCAGTTCTGCTTATTATTTATCACCCTAGCTAACCAACTGTTTTTAAATCATATACACCCCAATCATTTCATGATGCTATATTTCACCTTAGCCATGCTCAAAGCACGCTACGCACACCTTGAAGGGCAACATCGCAAACTACCACTTTCATCGAACTTCATACTTACTCATAAGCACTAAAGGTGTTTTTATTTTGAGGTAGTATATCTCTGTCATTTATTCAATTTTTAACTTTACATCGTTAAGAGCTAGCATTAGTTGTTAATACTCAAGTTTTAAAAAATAATCATTTTAAAGAGGACAACCAATTATGCCAGGTACAAAAGCATTTGTAGTTAAGGATAGTCATGAACTAGCCCACTTTCTTAAAACACACTGCATCGAAACACTCTGGGCACAGTACTCAACATTTGACGGCCAAACACGCGAAGAGCAAGTAGTGATGACTGGTAGAACTCCTGAAGAAGTGGCAGAATTTGTTTATAATCAAAATTTAGGAGTAGATGGGTCTTCTGTAGGTTTTCAAAAAGTAAATAGTACCGGATTGCGTTTAGCAGCAGAAGAAAACGCTCGCATAGGAATTACTGAAAAAGAGACAGCCGTTATTCAAGTTGGATCTTTCTTAGAAAATGGAGAACCATTCCTAAATGATCCCGCACGCATTAATCACAAGGCTCAACAGGCCCTTAAGGATAAACACGGTATAACAATCAATGTTGGATTAGAACTTGAAGGTTTTTTATTAAAAGACGGCAAACGTTTAAATCAAGACCGTAGCAATACTGCATATCATGGACGGCATACACTTGACCCTCAAATGGCAAAATTCCAACAAGAAGTTGCTACAAGATTAGTAAAAAGCGGAATTAATTGCCAATTTACACATAATGAAGTTGCTACCGACCAATTTGAACTTGGCGTGTTATTTGAAACAGCAGAAGAAAAATCCCGCACCATCATGCTTCAACGCCAAATTTGCGAACAAGTTGCTTCTGAAATGGGATTAGAGGTTGACTTTACACCCAAGCCTTTTGACGGAATTAATGGCAGTGGTATGCATTATAACTTTTCCATTCAGGATGCCGAAGGTAACAATTTATTCAAAAAGGACAAGGACAAAGATGGTCTAAATAAATTTTCAAGACAGATCGGTTTTTCCGTATTAGAACATATCCAAATGCTTCAAGCATTTGCTAACCCAGTATATGATAGCCATAAACGACTTGTTGAAGGCATGGAAGCACCTGTGGCCGGCGTCATGGGACCAAGCAATCGCTCGTGCGCTATTCGTATTGTGGGAGATGGTAACTCCAGCCGCCTAGAACTGCGCTTTCCTGATCCCATGGCAAACACACAATTACTCTCGGCCGCCATTGCTATGGTTGTTGGTGAAGCCATGGATAAAATAAAACAAGGGATAATTGCAAATCCTCCTGTAACTGATGAAGATGTATTTGAAATGGACGAAGCCAAAAAGAAAGAGCTTGGCGTTGTTCAAATGGCAACAGGAGAAAATGCCCTTGCAACAGCCCTTACATCTCTTTTAAGTGAAAAAAGCACGGAGCTTCTTACTCAAGGTGGTGTATTTGATGAGAGTTTCTTTGACAGTTACGCAAAAGAACGTACCGCAGCATGGGAAAAAGACAAGGCACAAGCTCAAAAACAAGAGGCTGCTGAACCAGATACCGATCTAACCGAGGCAAGACTCAGAGTCCTTACACTATCAAATGCAGCACTTTCTGAACAAGTAACAAGCCAAGCTGCGGAAATAAAAAGCCTTAAGCAGCAGGTTGGTATGATACTTGAGTTAAACCAAGAATTCCGTGGATTATTAGATAGCATAAAGGATAATCTCGAACAAAACCTAAGAGCTGCCTAATATGAAACATTTATTTATTGAAAAAATCAAAAACAGCCGCAACTACACCTTCGAACAATTAGAAGGTGTAGATGCGGCTGGCAATCCGCAATTTGCTTTTGGGGTTTTTAACAAAGCGCATTTTGATGACATTGCAAATGACCTTTATAGTGGCAACATAAAATTTAACGACCTTGATAAACATGGTGTTATTATTTACGAAGGTTCAGGAAAACCAACTCATGAAGATGTGCAAAAAGCACATCAGATATTTAAAAGGGATTGTTTGGCGTAATAATCTGTATCTATTGAGAAAGACAGATTTGTGATAATCTGTCTTTCTCAATAGATACAGATTTTATTTATGGAAGCATTATTACTAACCATTATTGAAGAATCGCAAAGCTTTATTGCTTCAATAGATTCTATACATAGGGTTA
Organism: uncultured Alphaproteobacteria bacterium; assembly: GCA_937907045.1. GTDB lineage: Bacteria > Pseudomonadota > Alphaproteobacteria > Rickettsiales > UBA6187 > CALCTU01. Next base: position 12,194 of record CALCTU010000116.1, on the reverse strand, counting down.
ATGAGCCTTATCAAACTTCCCAAATTCTAGAAAGTGTAGCACTTGCTGGTGCACTACTTGATTTGATGGGAAAAAAGTATGTGATGCAGCAACCACAATATGGTCTTTCATACCCTCAACATGAGTACGTAGCACCGCAACCTTACCATCATCATCGCCCGGAATAATGAGCGATGACACGGGATCAATGGAGCTATTACCAGCAATAACACCAAGCTCATAATAACAATGATCGCCAACTAGTTCTTTTATATGTTGACTGCTCGTGGTGGTAAGTTCCTGTCCTGCAGGCCCGTAGATAGCTTGGTAAACCGGATTATCATGAACTGCGTCAGCCACCTCTGAGCCACCATTGGGTGCCGCAAGCTGAATCACACGCCCTATATTATCCATGCGATACTTGTGCAGTACCCCCCGCACCATAATCCCACCCATGGAATAGCCGATGAAATGAACTTTAGGTGCTTGAGAAATGTCCGTTTTAATATCATCATAAATGATATCAACCAACTGACTCATAGTATAATCTGTTGATGGATAATCTACATTAACAACCTTATAACCATTGTGAGTTAAAACCTCTACCAGCGGCTCCATATGCGAACTACTACGGGCAATTCCGTGCAACACCACCACAACCGATTGCTCCGCATAGCTAGGCTGGCAAATAAACAGCAACAGAAAAATAATTTTATAACATTTAATCGGCATGATGTAGGTCCATTTGCAAACTAATTAACGACGCCATTTGCAACAAAGACTGTGACTTAGGTGACGTTTTACGCCACACCAAAGCAATGTCCCGTTTGGGCGATTGTGGTTTAATGTTAATATACGCCAGTCCATCATGATTCCTTATTGCGAGTCTTGGCATTAACGTTACCCCAAGATTACTAGCCACCATCTGACGCAGTGTCTCTAAACTACTTGCCCTAAAATCTTGTCGTTCATTGATACCTGCCAAACGACATACTTCTAAGGCCTGGTCACGCAAACAATGCCCATCACTAAGCAACATCCAATCGGCATCTTGAATCTGATCCATTGACACACTGCTTAAGTCCGCAATAGGATTATCCTTACTTACTGCCAATAAAAATTCATCTTCATATACTTTATGTACCATCAGAGCGTCGTCTTGAATTGGCAACGCTAGAAGCGCAGCATCTAAAGAACCATCTTTCAGCCGCGATATTAAGTGGTCTGTTTTCTCTTCCACCAAATATAATTGCAACTTAGGATATTTTTCTGAAATACTGGGAACAATTTTTGGCAACATATAAGGTGCGAGTGTCGGAAACGCACCAAGCTTAAATGGACCAGAAAGTGGATCTTGGAAACGCTCTGCAAGCAATTTGATGTCATTGGCTGCTTGAATCACATCTTTTGCTCGCGCTACAATTTGCTTGCCCCGCTCTGTAATTAGCAATGACTTATTGGTGCGCTCAAAAATAACTACACCCAAATAATCTTCAAGCTTTTTGATCTGCATACTAAGGGCCGGCTGACTGACATGGCAAGCCTCAGCAGCTTTACCAAAATGGCCAAACCGTTCAACAGCAACAATATATTCAAAGTCACGTATATTCATAATATCATAAGCATAACTTATCATTGATATAAAATCAATATATTATACATATCATTGCTATGCACCTATACTCTTAAACATATAACAGTTTCTAAATGAATTTAGAAAATACTATCACAACAAACCAATAATAAATTTAGGAGTTATAATTATGTTAGGTGTCGGAGAAAATTTCCCTACTTTTAATGTAAAAGCAACCACAAGCAAACCACTTGCTGATATCAGCATTGATAACGTATTTGAAGATATTACAAACAAAAGCTACCCTGGAAAATGGCTGGTAGTATTTTTCTACCCAAAGGATTTCACATTTGTATGCCCCACAGAAATTGCTGCATTTGGCGATCTTAATGACGAGTTTCAAGACCGTGACACGCAAATATTGGGCGGCAGCACTGATAGTGAATTTGTACACTGGGCATGGCGTAAACATCAAGAAGAGCTAAAAGACTTACCATTTCCGTTACTTGCTGACGTAAAACGCGAACTTACAAGTGAATTAGGCATTCTTGATAAAAACGAAGGTGTTGCTCAACGTGCAACCTTTATTGTTGACCCAGATGGCATTATTCGCCATGTCAGCGTCAATGATTTAAATGTTGGTCGCAATCCAAAAGAAATATTGCGCGTATTAGATGCACTTCAAACCGATGAATTATGCCCATGTAATTGGAGCAAGGGCGAAGAAACCATAGACTTAAACGAAGCAACGAAGGAGTAAATATCATGTCTATCTCTGATTTACGCAAAACCCTTGGCGAATATGCCAAAGATATCAAAATTAACCTAGGCAATGTGCTTTCTGAAGAAGGTGCACCAGGGCTTAATGAAGAACAAATCTTTGGCACAGCGCTGGCTTGTATATATGCCACAAAACATGAAGACCTCATTAAAGCCGCCTTGGACGATGCTAGTAATAAACTTGACGATGCACATATTAACGCAGCAAAAGCTGCTGCAACAATTATGGGTATGAATAATATTTATTACCGATTTGTGCATTTATCTGAGGATAAAGAGTTTTTAACTATGCCTGCAAATCTAAGAATGAATGTGATTAATCAATCAGCTATTGAAAAGGCAGATTTTGAACTCTATTGTCTAGCTGTATCAGCTATCAATGGCTGTGGCATGTGTATTACAGCTCACACTCGTGAACTCCTTGCCGCCGGCTTCACAAAGCAGGCAATTCAGTCGGCCATTCGCATAGCAGCTGTTATCAACGCTACAGCACAAGCTTTAGTTATCAATTAGGAGAAATGACCATGGAAAGTTTACATCGCGTACTTGCAGATAGTTACGCACTCTACTTAAAAACACAAAATTACCACTGGAATGTGACCGGCCCGAACTTCAAAAGTTTGCATGAACTATTTGAACTACAATACACTAACCTTGCTGCCGCCATTGACGAGATTGCAGAACGCATCCGTACACTTGGCGACAAAGCACCAGGAACATTTGACGCCTTTGCCAAGCTTACTGTCATTAAAGATGGCGATGCCAATGCAAGTGCTTCCCAAATGGTTTCGGACCTTGAAGCAGACCAGCATAAAATTATCACCTCACTGAAACAGGTTCTTGATGACGCACAAGAAAATGGTGATGAAGGCACCATCGCACTTATCGGCGAACGTATCTCCGTCCACGAGAAAAATGCCTGGATGCTTGCTAGTAGTAAGTAATCTTTATAACTAATCTATAAAACCATTAACGCCATGAACATTACGTTTATGGCGTTAATTTTTTATTAACCATTGCATGACATAATACGCTTAATAAGCCCACTTAAATTACATAAAGGTTATTATGTCTTACAAAACTACACTTTCTTTGGCCATGATTTTAACGCTTGCTACCGGCACTGCATGGTCGCAACCTGATTATGAGGCTATGCCATCAATGGAAGCCGTTGAAGAAAGCATCCGTGAAGCTGAAGAGTCAGTAAATGAGTCAATCGAACATACTCACCAAGAAGTAGAGTCTTCAAAAGAACAGATGCAGAACGAACAACAGCAAATGCCGCAACAGTTACCTCAGGAGCCATATAATGACTACTAATACCAAAGAAAAACTCATTGCCTATATCACCGCTTCACTTCTTTGTGCACGAGCTTAAGGCCATGTATAAACTTGCAACCACCATTATTGTTCTTCTTTTTGCTGGCACCATTTCTTTGGCCAAAGCACATAAAGAGCACCTGGAAGGTAACAATGAGTTTAGACATCTACAATATAGTGATACTAACTACTAGTTAGTATCACTACTTAATTTCAAAAATGCTCCAATCGGTCATTTGATCGTCATTAAATGACCGTGCATGCGCAAGCTCCAATCGAAGAATTCCATCTGCACGGTTTGGAATGCCAAACCGCATCACACCCTCAGGAGTGTTCCAGTCAAGTATTCTTACAAAATTTCCTAACTGCAATTGATCCGTAAGATCTGGCATAAAGTCACCCTTCTCTATCCGTTGACTTGGCCTACCATATTGTTTGATTAATAAGTCTCTTACTTTATGGTATAGACGTTCAAACGTTTGATGAGTACTTCCAATATTATCGGCCTCAATAATAAGCGCCGAACGCTCCAAGTACGGAATAACACGTTCCTTTTGTGTCTGTAGTACCAAACGTTGACGATGCGCAATATGATCAAATAATGATGTCTCATATACCAAATAACCCCCCTGTACCGTAGGGTTTTTTATATTACTTGCAGCCAACCGTTTTTGGATATCTGCCAACAGAACTCCTGGAGCAAGCTCAAGCATTTGGGGCAAATGCTGCTTATAAGACTTTGGAACCGTAACCTTAGAAGCTTTAATGATTTGAGCAGAAGCAGGTTTATTAAAATGATAACTCCAACTAGCTCCAAATTTATACGCATGTGTATCATCATACTGATCAGGACTACGGTCATAGGCCGAAATATCTGCCGCAAAACGATGATTCTTATAATGATAACTATAAGCTGCAGATGCCCTAATGGTGTCTACATCAACACTTGTAATTGAACTTGGATCCTGACTTAAAAAATTATAGGACAATTTTAAATGATGCTTATCTTTTTGCAGTGACAACGCAATATTTGGATTTAGGGATGTTGAACGGCTGCCATCGGCAGTTAGATACCTTGCTACAAAATTGGGAGATATTGAACCATTCAAACTTGAGTCATCATCATGAAATTGATAGAAAAATCCCATTGAAACTTGACGAGTAATATCATTAGAGCCATCTATTGATTTTACTATATTACCCAGAGCAGCTGCTTGCACCGACACTGATTTATTTACGGGTGCTTTGGCGTTAACTGACAACGAACTGGTTTTTGTATCAACTGTATGGTTTTTATCCGCTACGTCACTAATAAACCCACTCACCCCAACATTCAGACCATCTATAAATTGCCCCAATATTGGCCCCGAAACATTCAATCCTTTGAGGTGCGTATCTGTTGGGTTTAATGTCTCAAGATCATCACGATAGTGCTCTAATCGTGCTTTGGCAATAACTCCTGAGTCAAACCTCCATGACGCAGATGACGTAACCGCCCGATGATCGGATAGGATATTCGCCCCCCTGGGACGATAATCATGATCATATTCCTCAAACTGAATATGATAGGATAATGGCACATTATGAAACCTACTACTAGCTGATAAAAATATTGCATTACCTTCTTGGTCAGTACGCTCCCCCCTAGAGCTACCACTATTATGGTCCCCCATAAATCTTCCTAACTCTGCTTCAATAATAACATCTTGCATATTGGATTTAAATGGCATTTCACCCGCAATACTCATAACTTGCTGCACACGAGCAGGCCGAGAGAACGTATCATTTGATTCACGGTAATTCCTGGTCCAATTAACACTTAGTGCTCCTTGGTCAGCTTTTTCTACCAACCATGAAAATCCTGAATATACGTCTTTGTCTTTATCAAGGTCACGATAGTCATTATCAACCACTCCTGAAAATAACTGAATTGAATGATCTCCGATCGCCTCTCCTACATCCGGATGAAATTCCACCTGCACTCCTTTGAGCCCCCGGTGCACAGTACGCAAGCTCTGATATGCCAAAAAATCACCACCATGCAATCTATATGGAACAAACCCATCTCCTTTTTCCCATATCATATTGGCACGTTCTACAATAAGGTCACGTTTAACAGCGCGGTAATCTGAATAATTCACTACTGCAGATATTGACCCTTTATAATGCTCATAAGCAGAAACTTTTCGTGAGTAACTCGTATTTAAATCCACATAGTTATCGGCACCTTGTGAAGGATAAGGATTAATCGCCTTGTTGCCATATGTTTGGTATAAGTTATAATGATACTTACTGCTTCCTTGAATGTCCCACTCGTCAAGTACTTGCTCACCAACCACTTGTGGCTGCTGAGCAATGGACGGATTAACAGAACCCATCAATACACACCCTGATAATACTATAAATTGTAACTTCATTTACTACCACTGACTTGGTGTTTGCACTACTTGTATAATAAATTCATTACTTCCATTTAATTTTTGGTAACCACGATTGATATCTTCAAACTCTATTTGGGTCTCAACAATAGCAGACACCTTACTAATAATTTGCGGAGGGTTATCCACATCATGTGGAATAAATTGCTGCTCAAGTGTTGAAATACCCTGTATGGAAATAGGCTTGATAACCGCATCTTTAGGAAAATCTTTTGTTAAAGCATCAAGCAACCGTGACTTATTGATAAAATGATCATCAAGTACTTGCTCTAATGTTCCATTATTATATGCGTTTAAAATGTAATGGATAGACTGCCTCACAAGCTCATGGTCTACAGGTCTTAACATAACATGCTGATAGGCCTGTATTTTATTGGCTTGATCTTGGCCATGCTGTGGCACATGCATTGGATTAATCGAACGAAACCCTCTTGCACACACATCATTGTAACCACCCAGCAAAATAACAACCATGAAGATCCATGTCACACGCATTGCTTTTTTATCCCCTCTTATTAGCACCCCTATTCACGATCAGAATATATTGTAAATTTTATATGCTGCTAGTTATTGTTATTACTATTACTGGTTTGAGTATCTCCTTTTACGCCAGTATTTTGGGCATGCGTGTGCGATGCTGATTCAGTACCAGTTTGCGCAGCCACCACATCTGCAGTGATATCCGTAAAATGAAATGGATTTGTTGTATCTGCAGTTTTACTAGCTGCCTGGGTAGTACTGTCATGAAGTAAAGGCGTAATATGCAGCAAACGTATTGTTGTTTTATCGAACTGAAGGTCTTTGTATGGATTTTTTTGATCCACAACAACGTCACGAGCATGAACCACGCTAACATTGACAAAAAAAACCAACAACCACGTCATGACAATAAATTTATTTTGCACAAGCTCCCCCTTCTCTTACCCTTAATCAACAACCACAATAGTATGTATGTGTTATATTATTTTTCAAGCACTTTACCCCTAAGCAGCATAATAAGCTCATTCAGATGTCGCTCCTGAATATCACGTAAGTTACCAAATTTCACATGTTCACCGGGTGTATCCGGGTTCACCTCAATTCCCCACAACGACTTATCATCATAGGGTAATGTACCATAACGCAAATCTCCCAATACATTCTCTTTACCTGGATATTCGTAGATATATCCTTGTGAGAAATAAGCAAACCGGCGAATATCTTCACGCTGAACCGAATCACTTGCAAGCTGTGGATAAATTGCCTCAGGATCAATCACTGGCACCGACGTACCTTGATATAATATTACAGGAACAAAAGGTGTCACCAGTAGTGCATCTATGTAATAAGTATCACCCGATGCATACACACTTCGCCATAATATATTATTTCCAATGGTTGGGTTAAATAATATACGATCAATCACATGTCCTCTTTCTTGGGCTAACTGCTTCACATAATGATGTACTCGGTATTGATTTGCCATACCAACACCCAAATAACATATTGCCATGCATAAACCCACGCGCATTAATTTGGATGATTTTCGCCACAAACATAAGCCAATAAAGAGTAATAATGTAAGCGTAAAAATGGGGTCAACAATTGAAATAATATTCCATGCCACTCGCTCATCTGAAAAAGGCCAATACAACCTAGTGCCATAACTGGTGCAAGCATCAAGCAATCCGTGAGTCGCATATCCTAATGTAGTATACAGATAGGTTAGCTTAAATGAGGCTTGCATGCGTGTACACAGCCATAAAAACAATGCCACAAGCAATCCACCTATGGGAATAAACGCCAATGCGTGTGTAAAATGCCGGTGATATTCTATGGAAAATAATGGGTCATTAGCCTTCCTAAATAACACATCAAGATCTGGAGCCATACCTCCAAGAATACCGCAAATAGCTGCGTATTTGAGTTTATCCTTTGGCGCTGCTACCATTGCTACAGCAGCCCCTAATGCTCCTTGGGTTAATGGATCCATCTTTACTTCCTAATATTAATTATAATGCACTGCAGCCACAACAAGCATACGCCACTAGAGCTTTCAGGGTCAGTATATTTATCATACCCACCATTAATAACAAGAAGCTGTAGGTTTTTGTTTGAATTTTAAACACATAACTGGCAAATTATTAATATGTTAACTAAAATGATAAATTAACGTGACGAGTAACACTCTATTTAATGACTATCTAAAACCCATTGGCGTAGGTTGGGGAATATCACTAGGCCTTACCCCCATTGCTTTTAGTAGTAATTATCTTTCTGTACTGGTTGCAACTGGTAGAGCCAGTATGTACAGACAAGCTTTGTCCCTTGCATATGAAAGTCCTGGTAGTGGTTTTAAATTTCATCTATTAAAGGAGATGGCTCGCGTAGCGATTAAAGTTCCTCTTGTGCGTATAGCAAGACCATGGATAAATGAGCAAGCACAGCAATATAATATGCCAAAAACCGGAGATATTGCTTATGCCACCTTGTATGCTAGTGTTACTGAAACAAGTACCAATTTTCTTGAAAAAGCTAAAGTACATGAGCAAATGCGGTCTGGCACAAACGGAAACTTTACTGGCACTATCGCAGGTATAGTACGACTTGTTCCAGGATATAGTTTATGGACATATAGTTGTCGGCAAATTGATAACTATTTAGAAGACCAGGGCCAGAACCCTCATGACTTTAAGTTTCTTCCTATACGCGCCACTGTTATTACCCATGTTTCTTTAGCTCCAACTTACTGCATTAGCAGACTTAGACTTGAAATGCACACAGGTTATGCAGCAAAAGCACTTGGCACGCCAGCACCTGTTAACTATAGCTACCTTGAAGCATTCAAAAATATCATAAACTCATCCCAAGGCCTACGTGGGCTATATGCAGGGTATTTAGCTAAATCTGTCTGTGTATTATCCGCCACCACCTGCACCCTCTTTTGCATAGGATACGATAAACAATCAACTCCGCTGACTTTTTTCGACCATATTACATCCGTTCAATTTCCTAAGAATGAAACCGAACAAATGCTAATGTTTAGCGGCTAACGCAAATACCCTAACGTTCCTGAAAAGAATCTGGTTGTGCTAATCTAGCCTGCAGATCAGCAATCAGATCATCTGCCAATTGAGCCAGTCCTTCTTTTTTCTCTAATGGTAATTGTGATATGCGTTTAAGATCATCAGAATAATTTTCTCCTGATAATTCCTTTATTTTATCAACCCTATCTTGCCATTCGTTATCTATTTCAACTTGGTTTTGCACAGAACATGCAGCTTGTTCTTTCCTTAGTGTATTCTCATGCTCAGAAGACGTATAAGATGGTTGTTTGTAATCAAAATATCCTCCTTCTTGGCCATTATAACATCCACCATACCGAAGAACACGTGCCGCATCTTGAGCATCTCTCATACTAATATACATTTCTAGATTATCATTAAAAATCCCTATTAAATCCATCACTGATGCTTTCGGGGCATACGCACGCACAGTAATATCGTCTAAAGAAGTTTGAGCTCGGGCATCATTATATCTTTTATTATAGCCAGCTTTTGTTAGACGACTCGTTCCTCTAGATTGCCATGAACTATCACCCGTTGCATGTCTCATTGCCTTGGTTTTATCATGCGCATTATCTTTTCTAGCAGGTCCAGAATTAATCAACAAATCATTTTGCCCACTGCCTAATAAAGGAATAGGATTAATATCACCAACATACTGATCTTCCCAACGTGGAGAATGTCCCAAAAAAGGATCGTATGGTGCATTGTATTTAGAAGGAGATGCTTTCCTGGACTGTCTGTTTTGCTGTTCACCTATTAACCGGTGTAATTCTTCATTATCTATATACCCATCATTAGCAGTACCTTCGTGAGAACCATGATGATGAGCGCCAGGATCAGCATCCATATACCCCTTCTCATTAAGCGTGTCATAGTAAGGACGATGCTGAGTATCGTCAACACCATCCACCGGGTAAGTACTGGCATCCATATTATCAACAATATGTCCATCAACAATTAAATAGCCATCTTTATTCATATAAGCGTGATGAGTATGGCTAGTATCAGAAGAAAGAAATGTTCCCGTGTTTCTCACTACATCTGCATATGATTGCTGGGCAGCATCATTGGACCCAGCAATAATAGCCCTACCCATATCAACACGACCACCTTCAAGCGTTTGCTTGACAGCATCTTTAGTAATACCAGAAGCAAATGCTGCAGATATATCACCTCCGCCTGCTTCGCTGACACCAGCTCCAACAAAGCCTGAAGCAGCCCCTACCGCCCCGTTTTCAAGTAATTTATGACCTTCAACCGGCCTTCCGTTCATTAATTCATTCGACGCATAGCCAGCAGCTGAACCAGCAAATCCTCCTGCGGCGCCAACCGCCATTTGTCCACCGCCTGCACCAGCTACAACATCGCCAGCACAACCTGCAGCTCCTGCTGCTATTACATTAGTGGCTATTTGTTTGCCATCAACTGTTTCTCCCTGGGCAGTTTGAACTATTGTGGTAGCGGCAGCCGAACCTAAAGGTGCTAGAGGTCCTCCAATTAAACCACCTGCAGCGGCAGCAGTAACTTTTGCTGCAGTTTTTGCGGTTACCACTTGCTCACTTACTTGAACATAACTTTCAGCATATGATTTACTAGTTCTTGATATATGATCTGCTTTTTCATTTAAACGTCGATGGGTTGCATCATCCCCAAGAGCTCCAGCAACATGACCACCAAGTTTTAGTGCACCTTCTACACCTGCTGTAGTTCCTCTTACTACATGCTCTGCACCTTTTTTAAGGTGAGGTTTTACAGTCTTCTCCACCGGCTCTATTAATGGCCTGGTATCTTCACTGATATCTTGAGTTGCACGTCTTAATGATATTGTCACAGGATCAACAAGTCGTTTTTGTAAATTATCAGTAAGTACCTTTACTGGTTCATTTGCAGCCCTAAGTACTCTTTTTGCTGGCTCAAGCTCTTTTGAAGCATACTCATCTACTTTTTTAGCAGCAGCGTCTGTTTTTTCACGTGTTTGTTGGTAACGCCCTTCTGAACCACTTTTTTTATTTAATAAATGATTTATTTCTTTTTGTGCTCCTGCTTGAACTCTTTGCATATCCTTTGCAACGCCAGCAGCAGCAGCTTTAGCATTTTGAACAACTTCTTTTCTTAGTTCTCCTACGGGTTTCAAAGCATTAGACAAATGTTTTTTATGTTTCACTACTGTTATTTCAAAACCTTTTTCGGCTTTTTGCCAATGTTTAAGTGCATCATCTCGCTTCTGCCTTAAAGGAGCTAACAAATCTGAAGCTTTTCTATCAACTGGCACTCCAAGCTTTCTAGCTTCTGTTTCCAACTTTCTTGTAGCGGCTCTTGCGTTTTCATAATCTGCTTGTAGCGGTCCCAACTTTTTACCAACTGTATCAAGAACTCGCTGTCTTTCCGCAGCAAGATCTGAGCCAGCTTTCTTAAAGGTGCGCGCTATATCTCCACCAACCCGTTTTAAACCGGTTTCTTTCTTGGACTTGGGCTGACTCTCAGCTTCAGCTCTTTGGCGTTCTGCTTGCTCAAGTGCATGTTTTTTTTGTTCCATCTCTTGCTGAAGCCGAGCCAATTCTTCCGCCTTATGCAATGCGGCTTCGGCTTGTTCAAATTGTTGTCTTTTCTGGGACAATGCTTTTTTGGAACGATCAATATCTGCCTGCAAGCGTTTTGCCTTTTCTTCAGCTTTTGCTAGTGCTAATTCACTCTGTTTTTGTTGATACTCTAGATCCTGTTTCTTCTGGTCAAGCGTTTTTAAAGCAGCATCACGCTCAGCATTTGCTTTTTCTAACTGTTGAGCTAATTCGTCACTTTCTTGAGCATGACGCTTTAAAGACTCCTCTTCCTCACGAAAATGCTTTTCCAATTCTTTAGATCTTTTAATTTTTTCATCTAATTCTCGCTCATATCTTTTAATTTCTTTTTTTCTATCACGACGGTCTTTTACCTGTCTACCAGCTCCAGCAGCCGAATGGGCAGCTCCCGACATTGCCGCTACCAAAGAAGATTTACCTACATTTTCAGTAATAGACCTACCCTCAATAGCATTAGAGACCATTGTACTACCAGCCG
>CALCTU010000115.1 GCA_937907045.1 uncultured Alphaproteobacteria bacterium | reverse complement strand
CTACCCCAATTAGGGAGGCACGTTGGACTATTATCTAACCACATAATATTTTTACTCTCAATCTGTAATTTTCAAAATTACTTTAGGCCGTATGCTATGCGTCAAACCAATGTCTATGCTAAGTTGGGTTAATAAAATAAAAATGATGGTAAGGTGCTTTGCTTGTATAATATTTCTGCAATAAATTGTTGTTAATATGTTACGAAATTATATAAAACACATTAGATAGTATTTTCATAAGAAACGATGCATATAGTAAATTAAGAGGTAAATGTGGGTATTAGAGCAACAAGGCATATTACTAAAGCACAATTTAATGAACTCAAGTCATTAGTTAAACAACGTAATATAGATGCAGTTATTCAATACTTAAACTGTCTTTGTAATGGTTGGCAGTGCGATAATAAGGATCCGGAGATTCAACGACAGACATCTGAACTTGCAAAGAAATATAGTGAACAATCTTCTCAAGTTATGGCTATATTAGGGTTTTGTTACTTATATGGAATTGGAGTTGATCAAAATCAAAAAGAAGCTTTTAAACTTTTTCAACAGGCGGCAGAAAAAGGTAATGGCCTTGCTAAGTATAACATTGCTTCTTGTTATTGGAATGGAACTGGTGGAGTAAACAAAGACAAAAAAGAGGCCGTGAAGTGGTTTAAAGACGCAGCTAAACATAGACATCCTCGTGCCATGGTAGCTTTAGCAACTTTATACCGCAACGGAACTGGTGGAGTTGATCAAAATCTAGAAGAAGCTTTTAAACTTTTTCAACAGGCAGCTGAAGCAGGTGATAGTCTCGCCATGTTTAATATTGCCTTTTGCTATTATAATGGACTTGCAGATATTGTTGAAAAAAACCAGGAAGAGGCCGTGAGGTGGTACATAAAATCTGCTGAACAGGGATGTTCCGCGGCCATGGTGAGTGTAGGAATTTCCTACCACGATGGAATAGGTGTTAAGCAAAACTCAGTACAAGCCGTAAGGTGGCTCCAAGAAGCGGCAAAAGAGAATGATGAGGGTGCCCTATTCAATTTAGCTGTGTGTTATGCAGAGGGAAATGGTGTAAAGCAGTGGCAAGAACAAGCGTTTCAACACTTTAAGCATGCTGCAGATTTAGGAAGTGTTGAGTCTATGCTTGAATTATCAAGACGTTATGAAAAAGGAGATGGGTGCCCACAAGATATCAATGCTGCTTTTTTTTGGGTTAAATTGGCTATAAAAAACGGATACAAACCAAAAGACCAAGAGAAAGACGTAATAGAAAAATATGGAGAAGCATTAAAAAAGAGTAAGTCAAAACCAAATGATACATTAGGTTTTTCTGATGAACTAGAAATGCATAACTATGGTTGTTGGGACTTTGAAGAGCCTTCAGAACAATTAGAAGCGTTAGGTGTAACTCAAATTTTTTCCCAAAACATCCCAGGGGTGATACCACCTGGTTCGTAATATTTGGTGATAAAAACGTTAAAAACAAAAGGGCGAAGATTTACTCCTCGCCCTTAAATAAAAAGCTATGAGTTGGGTGCTTCACACAAGAAAAGTTATCGATCGGCTGGCGGTTTTCTTAAGCATTAATGCCTGTGCTTTTGCTTCTTTGTCAATAATTGTTGAACGTTTCTCATGATCACATACCACACTGGACCATGGACCTTTTCCTTCTTGTTCAAACGTTTTAGCAGAGATATTCCCCTCAACCATATCATGATAGAGGCCAACAACACGCTGGTTACCTAAATTTTCTTGCACTAGATCAAGTGCTTTTTTAGCAATTTGATTACCCACATTATCACGTCCGTACACTGGACGAATTGTGCCATCTGGATTTCTTACCGTGGTTTCTTTTAATGCCATAAGGGCTACGTAATTGACATGAAAATTTGAGAAGCCTTTAATATGACCACCAGCATTAAACGTCTGACCATTAACAGTAATTTCTCCTTTTGTATGCATATGAACGCCTGCTGCTCTACCCATTTCATAATTGTGTGTAGCGGGTGCGTATTGGCAAGGTACCTGCATTTTGGGTGAGTTAGCCATGAAGTTAATTTTATCAAGGCTGTCTTTTCTTAATACAAGTGTTTCAACACCAAGATTTTGAATAGTAGCGCTGTCTGCTGCTTGAGCTTTTTGAAGGGGTTTAACAAAATTCCCGTCTGAATCTTTTGCAAAGCCAAGTTTGCTTACAAGTTCTGGATTTTCTTCAAGTTCGGTAAAATTAACTTGTATATCGTCCTCAAGTTCAATGCCAATTTTGGTAGCATTAACAAGATAAAATCTGACTTCATCTTTTAGTGCTTCAGAAATACAAGGAGCAGGGTTATGAGAGTGATTTGGTGTTCTTACCAACAACACGTCAAATTCACCTTCTAAAATAGCAGTTTGAGGGCCTTTGTAGCCATCCATCCAGGCATGCAGTTGTTCTTCTACCTTACTAAAGTCTTTGATGACAACATTATGAGGAAAATGTTCTTTTTCAGGAAAAAACGAAGTGATATGAGTGAAGCTAGTACCGGCATCACCCTGCATTTCTTGTATATTGCCGCTGGATGGAATATTGGTAAATGATCCCTTAATGGCAGTTATTTCGTTTTGCAACGCAACACTTGCACCTAAACCAAGAGCTGTTGCCATGTAGTAAGCCTTGGGTTCATCTCCGTGTATAACCATCTGCAGAATACTATCGACGATGTCTTCTATGGAGTAATTACCACCAAAAAGACTTTTATCGGGATTACCTATAGGTAGCACCGGCATAGAAAGACGAGCAGTGCCACGTTTGATGTCAATGCCAATAGTCTTGGCAACACTGTCGGCAAAACGTTGAAATGTTTCAGGGATGCTATGATTCAAGATCTCTGAAAAAAGTGGGTTCTGGCCATAAGGGCCATTTTGGACAAAGTTTTCATAAGTAATAAGCCTTGCAAGGGCAAGCTTTTGTTCTTCAGTTGCGATGGCTTTTCTTTGCTCAAGAACTTTCCCAATAATTGCAAGGCCAATATTTTTATAGGATAGGGCATCTCGCCAAAAGCCAGATTGTGTTGTATCTTGGTAGAGTTCTTGCTTGGTATATTGCGCAGATATGGATACCGTTATACCATGAGCTGCT
>CALCTU010000114.1 GCA_937907045.1 uncultured Alphaproteobacteria bacterium | reverse complement strand
TTGTTTGCTAGGTTCGATAAAACTAAAAAATGCTTTGTAGCTTTCTTGCACTTCATTTCCGCTATGCAATGGTTAAAGTAAAATCTCAACAGAACCTAAAAGGAGCAAAAAAAAAGTCCTTGTTCATTATTGGGGCCAAATAACCCCAAGCCAAGTAAGTGCTGGCTTTAGTAAAGGAGTATTACATGTTCAAATCCCCAAAAAAGAAACACCTAGTGCTACACCACGAAAAATTGAGATCAAAAATGAAGCAGCATAGCTTATTACTTGCCAGTAGCATTGCTATGATCATCATCACCGGATGCACACCACAACAACATAGCACTCATCCGGTGACACAGAAAAAAGGTGATTTTAACAAATGCTTAGCATCCGTACATGAATATATGGATGAGGCAGATGCAATCAAATTTTGTAAACAACCCAAATGGTGCCGCAAATGGTGGGATGACCTAAACGATCAAGAAAAAAAAGAAATGCAGCCCCCTGAGTGGCGTAAAAACCCTGGATGGTTTTTGCGGTGCTAGTTTATAAGAGTTTCTTTTGATAATAAAGGAGATGCAGAACGTACAACCACTTGGCTCAAGCTTGACCGCTCAGGGGGTTGATTGCATGGCTGAGGAGCGTCACACTGGCATATACTTCTATCCAACAATATTCGTTAACTTCATCTAAAAACATGTGCTTTACAGCGCACGCAGCTATACGCGTAAACAAGAACTGAGCATTAACACAATATTTTCAAGCTCTTGGCGATAACTACTAAATGAAACTCTTAACCAACAAAGCGCCGGATCAAGACCAAAACTAGAAGCTGGAATTAAGGCAAGCCCTTTACCTTGTTGTTGACCAAAACCAAACAACAACGCCATGGCAATATCCCTATCTGTTAACATAACATCCCTACTATTGCCTAATATTTTGGCAGCCTCCTGGGGCAGTGCCTTACCCTTAAGGGCAGATAGGTCAATCAAAAAATAAAACCCACCTTCAGGTTTATAGTTGTTTAAGGGCACCAAACCTAGCGCTTTGAGTTCTTCGTACAAAAATTCAGCATTTTTTTGATAATAATCCGAAATTGTTTTTTTCTTTGTTGGCGTCATATGCATCAACGCAGCAGCCATCCCCGCCTGAGACAATAATGGCGTATTCCCCATAAGCCTACTTTGCAATGGCATTAGCGCTTGGATGTATTTTTTAGGAGCCGCCAGCACCGCCAAACGCTCACCGGCAAGTCCTAATGCTTTGGTTCCCGAACGAAACAAAAAGACCCTGTCTTGTAGGTCAGGGGCAGCATGTAATAATGAAATCTCGTTCCTACGCTCATCATCAAATACAATTTCAGTAAATGCCTCATCCAGTATTATAGGCACATCAGGATAAGCCCGCAGCGTATCCACAATTGTAAGCCAATCTTCTTTGTACATTACATTGCCCAAAGGATTACCCGGATTGCAAAATAAAAAAGCACTTATTGGCTTATCAGCCATATCAATGGCTTTCTGAAGAGATTGTGGTGTTATTTTAAGTTGTGGATGGTCCAATATTTCAACGGGCTGGAATTTATCATAGCTTGGATTAGCTTTAACGGACAATGTGTCACCTATAAACATATGTGCCAGCTCGTGATGGTTTACATACCACGGCCTTGGCGTAACAATACAGCCTGTTGGCATTAATTGCTCTAACAGATGAAATACCAAAGCTAAACCAAACTGACCACCAGGGGTGAATAAAATTTCATCTTGTTGATACTCAAGATTATATTCGGCTTTTAATCCCTTTGTGACTTGCTGCCTAAAGTGCTTTTCTCCCAAGATTGACGAGCCATAGGGTCTTACACTTCCAACATGCTCATCAAGCTGCAACAACATTGCTTTCATTGCGGCAACAGCATCTTTATCAGCATGCATAGAGGCTTTACCTCTACCGCCATCGGCAATATCCACACCTTGGGCTTCTAAATAATGAACCCATTCATGAATAAACTGCGTATCGGTAAGAGTATCGCCGCTCAGGCCACTAGGTAAAAGAGGCATCATATATATAATATCAAGAAAAATTAGCCTTCATTTGCTATACGTGCGTAATGGTCAGCATATTGGAAGAAATATTCGGCTGTAATACGGTCACCAGAACCAAGAGCTTCTTTGGCCTTATCCATATATTTATTTTGCAACATGCGAGCACGAGCACGCTTAGATTTGTTCTTTTTATTATGGTGGTTTGAACTATTATTATGTCTACGTTGTTGCATGGATCTATATCACCTTTTCTGTTTTGTAATAACCTTAATTGTATTTTTTCAGCACTACACAACGAGCAATACCCGCCAAATCGTGCTTTATATCTAATAGCGAAACATTCTTAAGTTCACAAAATAATGCCGCAACCTGTTCGTGCTGTCCCTGTCCACACTCAAAAAACGCAACCCCTCCGGGCTTTAAAGAACTCTCTACTACATTAACTAGTTGCCTATAACACTCAAGTCCATCATTACCACCATCTAAAGCGACAGGGGGCTCATAATGAGCTACACTTGGCATTAAATGTGGGATATCATCATTCCTGATATAGGGAGGGTTTGACACTATTACGTCAACCTGGTCCCTCATCCCTTCGCTAAAGTCACTTATAGCAAATTTGGCGCGCTTGGCAAGCCCTAAATATTCAGCATTGTACTTAGCAACATCAATTGCTTCTTGCTGAATATCAATTCCAATACCAGTTGCTTTTGGCAAGTTATGTAACAAGCTTAATAGAATACAGCCAGAACCCGTTCCAAGATCGGCAATAGTGACTGCACTATCTGCCTGAATGTATTCTAGTACGGCATCAATAAGCACTTCGGTATCCGGCCTTGGAATAAGGGTAGCTTGGTTAAGCTTAAACTCTAATCCATAGAACTCTTTGCTGCCAATAATATATGCAATGGGCTCACAATTAACCCTCTTGCTCACTAACTTATCAATATTGTTTGCTTGCTCTTGAGTTATTTGTGCATCATTTTTAATGATATCCTCAAGACTAAGACCAGTCACATGCATAACCAAAACCCGTACATCCAGCATGGGGTTTTCAATATTAGCTTGTTTTAAGCGGTTAGCTTGTTGAATAAGAAACGGCTTGAGGTTCATGGTTTGATTTTTAGTTTATAATTATAGAGAATGTTTATGATTTACTATTAGTTTGGCTCTTTCTCTTAAGTTGCCCATCTGTGTAGTCCGGTTATCCAGCCGACATACCAGACTCCACTCACCTTACTTGCGTGTTAGTTGAGGTAATTAAAAAGAAAGAACCAATAAAATAATCCACCCTATTGTGCAGCCAATTTGACTGCCTGGTCTTCTGCAGTCAATGCATCCACCAACTCATCCAACTCACCACCTGCAACAATCTCATTAATTTTATAAAGCGTTAAATTAATACGGTGATCCGATACTCTTCCTTGAGGAAAATTATACGTACGAATACGTTCAGACCTATCGCCCGAACCTACCTGCCCTTTACGATCAGCAGCACGCTCTGCCTCTTTTTTAGCGCGTTCTGCTTCATACAATCTAGCACGAAGAATTTTCATGCCCTTGGCTCGGTTTTTGTGCTGGGATTTTTCATCTTGCTGAGA
>CALCTU010000113.1 GCA_937907045.1 uncultured Alphaproteobacteria bacterium | reverse complement strand
TAGAGCGCTGGCCTGTCACGCCAGAGGTCGCGGGTTCGACCCCCGTCACTCCCGCCACATATTACCTTATAGGATATATGTGGCAGTTAGCCAATAAGGCCCCGCAATAGGAAATAATGACGTTGAAGCCTCTTAAGGAAGCCTCAACTCACCCAAAGCGCCAAGAAGGCACGCTCAACTCTCAGGTTAGAGCCCGCATGTTAAAAATAATTGACCACCCCTCACCTAACTTTAATGAACGCCCAAATGGCATTCTACCAAATCTTCTTATATTCCACTATACTGGCATGAAGAGTGGAATAGACGCATTACATCGCATGTGCGACGAACATGCAAAAGTCAGTGCCCACTTTATGATTGAAGAAGATGGCACCGTCTACCGCCTCGTTCCAGAACATATGCAAGCATGGCACGCAGGAATAAGCTGCTGGCGTGGACGCGCCGCTCTTAACGAAACTTCCATAGGCATTGAAATGGTCAACCCTGGCCACGAGCATGGCTACCGTCCTTTTCCACAAGTGCAAATGGAATCAGCTGTAGATTTAGCAAAAAATATTGTAGATCGGTATCATATTGAGCCACAAAATATTCTTGGCCACTCAGACATAGCTCCCAACCGCAAAGATGACCCCGGTGAACTATTTAATTGGGAATATTTAGCTAGCCATCATATTGGCCTATGGCCATCGGTAAAACTTCCAAGAAAACATGATAAAATTCTTGCGCATCCTGGCGATGAAAGCACCGACGTCGCTTCTATACAAAAATGCCTTAGCGATTATGGCTACCACATTCGTGTGGACGGCAAATACCATCAAAAAACCGAAGAAGTCATCAGAGCATTCCGCAGACACTTTATACAAAACGACCTAAGTGCTTATTGGGACGTACGCTGCCAAGCAACCATTGACGCACTACTAGCATATTAGGCTAGTATTTCTTCTTTTCTTTAATAATCCTGAAAGCATTGCTATATAATTCAAATTGCTGCTTGGCAATCCGCACCAACTCAGGAGACGCCATGGCATGCGCAAATTTATCTGGGTGACACTCTTTAATTGCACCCCGATAAGCTTTTTTAAGCTCTACAAAACTAACATTTTTTGACACACCCAAAAGTTCGTACGGGTCCCTAGTACTTGGCACAAGATATTGATACAAAATGGCCGCAAAATATTGTTCATTAAACCCAAGGGCCAACACAACCTTTTTAAGCAACTTAACCTTGGCCGAGTTAATTGGCGTATCAGCATCCGAAAAGCATAGAAAGTTATTCACCAACTCTTCAAACAACACTCTATTATTTGGAAACATATTCACCAACTGCGCAGCATAATCTGCGGCATCAACCTTATCTTGACATGCCAACTTGTATGATTCTTCAATCTTATCTTTCTGGTCTGCATGAATATGGAATATTTCTTTAAAAGAAGTAATTTCACTAGCAATATCAACTTCTTTAGCAGCCGTCCCAGCCCTGGCAATTTTAGCCGCAATGCCAATAACATAAAATGTGAAAGCTATCTGGATAGCATGACCACCGCCACTACTACCTCTTGCACTAACAGACTTAAGCCTGGCATCAATCACCTCCTGCCTAGCTTGACGCTTTTTAAGCTCAGCCGCAAGGTCATCAATAATTTCAGCCGCACCTACAGGCCGACCCAGAGCATCTTGCCCTTTCTCCAATACATCTGCTGATGTAGTCATAGCAAATTTGTCCTGTTAAAACAGAGTTTTGTGCACCATAAAAACATCACTAGCACATAACATTCTTAACTATATACCAATCCATCTGACATGCCAATAGGGCAAGGTAAAAATATACCCATTTCTTTTCATAATGGCATGTTTACCTTAACCTAAATATCGTAAAGCCCCAAGCACAATACCATTTCTTAAAAAAAAGAAAGAGTACAGATCAAAGCTCTTGCCCTAGCTACTCGTAACCAAGCTCTTTGCGCGCCTGATCTTTAAGTACAAGTAATTGACGCTCGATGTCTGTGTCTTCAATCGCAACGCCTGCCTCGTCAAAATCTTTCTTCACACGCTCAACCAATTGCTCTTTACTAACACCTGGCACAATAAGCTCATCAACATATGCATTAACTTTATCTTCGTCATACCCCAATTGCTTACCTGCCCACTGAGCAATAAGTTTATTGCGGCGCGTCTTGATTTTAAATTCTACTTCTTGGTCATAAGCAAATTTATTCTCGAAACCTTCTTTTCTATCTTCAAATGATGACATAATTTTAGCTCTTTTATTGCATTAAAAAATTCAAAAAAACCTTGCAAAATTGCGCGTTTGCCAATAGAAATACGTTTGTAAAAAAAGGCCAAAACCTGCGCACAGCATTTATGCACTGGATCTGGTTATAAATCAACCCGCAAAATGAAAAACCATGGCATTATTACGCAAAAAAAAGAAGCTTTATGAAGGTAAAGCAAAAGTGCTGTTTGAAGGCCCAGAACCTGGCACCATCATTCAATATTTCAAAGATGATGCCACCGCTTTTAATAACAAGAAGAAAGACATCATTAATGGTAAAGGTGTGCTGAATAATCGCATCAGCGAATCTATCATGACCCATCTTAATAGAGCTGGCATTCCCACTCACTTTATTAAACGCATCAATATGCGTGAGCAGCTCGTCAAGAAAGTAGATATCGTCCCTATAGAAGTTATTGTTAGAAATGTAGCAGCTGGTGGCATATGTACGCGCCTAGGCCTTACGGAAGGCGACCCTCTACCACGCACATTAATTGAATTTTGCTATAAAAGCGACGAACTTGATGATCCGCTTATCAGCGACGATCACATCTACTGCTTTGGTTGGGTAGAACCTTATGAACTAGATGAAATTAAAATTTATGCACTGCGCATTAATGACATCCTTACAGGCCTGTTTGCTGCAGCTAACCTACAATTAGTTGATTTTAAAATTGAATTTGGTCGACTCCAACATGAAGATCACTCAGAAATTGTACTAGCAGATGAGATAAGCCCTGATTCCTGCCGCTTGTGGGACTTGGACACAAAACAAAAGCTAGACAAAGATGTATTCCGACGCGACCTAGGCAACCTTACTGAAGCATATATTGATGTTGCAAGACGCCTAGGAATTCGCATCGATTCCAATAAATTGCACGAACAACACGAAGAACAAGAGTAATCACATGAAAGCACGTGTCATTATCACCCTCAAATCAGGCGTCCTAGACCCTCAAGGCCAGGCAAGTCAGAACACTTTACACCACCTAGGATTTGACTCTGTTGGCACCGTACGCCAAGGAAAATTCATTGAAATTGACCTCAATGAATCCGACGAAACCAAAGCCAAAGAAAAAGTAGAAGCCATGTGTGAACAACTTCTGGCTAATACCGTTATTGAAAAATACGACATTGAACTTATCGCAGCCTAAGAAATAATATACTTATGAAAGCAGCCGTTATCATTTTTCCCGGGTCCAATTGCGACCGTGACATGATCCAAACCATCGCCAACCATAATGGTCAGCAACCTGAGCTTGTCTGGCACGCAGACACAAAGCTTCCCGCAGGGCTCGATGTAATCGCCTTACCGGGCGGCTTTTCTTATGGAGATTACCTAAGAAGTGGCGCAATGGCGGCACGCTCGCCCATTATGCAAGAGGTCATCGCCGCAGCCAAACGTGGCGTTTACATTCTTGGAGTATGCAACGGATTTCAGATACTAACCGAATCAGGACTTCTTCCTGGAGCGCTTATTAGAAACCAAAATCTTAAGTTTGTCTGCAAATCAGTTTCCCTGAAAGCGGCAAACACCGATACCATTTTTACTTCCGGCTATCATCAAGATACATCCATCACCATTCCTGTAGCCCACCATGACGGCAATTACTTTGCTGATGACGAAACACTGCACGAACTAGAACAAGAAGATCGTATAGCCTTTTATTATGACAAAGAGAATCCCAATGGGTCCGCCGATAATATCGCAGGTATATTTGATACCAACAAGCGCATTCTTGGAATGATGCCGCATCCAGAGCGCGCTTGTGACAAGGCCACCGGATCTACAGACGGGGCCGCTCTTTTTGACAGCCTTTTTCACTAATGATTAAATTCATGTATATAGCATTATGAGCGCAGCACACGAAAACCAAACACAGCCAGCCATCACCGATGAACTTATTGAAGAACACGGTCTATCCAAAGAGGAATATACGCGAGTTCTCAACATATTAGGACGAGAACCTAATATAGTTGAGCTTGGAATTTTCTCAGTAATGTGGTCCGAACATTGCTCATACAAAACAACTCGAATTCACCTCAAAACCCTTCCAACTAAAGCAGACTGGGTTATTTGTGGTCCTGGCGAAAATGCCGGCATTATTGATATTGGCGATGACGATGCCATTATTTTTAAGATGGAAAGCCACAATCATCCCTC
Source organism: uncultured Alphaproteobacteria bacterium (assembly GCA_937907045.1). Classification (GTDB taxonomy): domain Bacteria; phylum Pseudomonadota; class Alphaproteobacteria; order Rickettsiales; family UBA6187; genus CALCTU01. The sequence goes on along the minus strand of CALCTU010000113.1, from coordinate 2,216 downwards.
ATTTATAGAGCCTTATCAAGGTGCAGCCACAGGCGTTGGCGGTATTATGCGTGATGTTTTTACAATGGGCGCTCGACCTATTGCCATGCTAAACGCACTTCGCTTTGGTGAGCCTGAGCACGAGAAAACCAAACATCTGATTAATGGCGTAGTTGCAGGTATTGGCGGATATGGCAATTGCATGGGAATTCCTACCGTAGGTGGAGAATGCAATTTTCATAAAGCATATAATACCAATATTTTGGTTAACGCTATGTGCGTTGGACTAGCACACAAAGATAAGATTTTTTATTCAGCCGCAAGCGCCATTGGCAGCCCAGTTATTTATGTGGGTGCAAAAACAGGACGTGATGGCATTCATGGCGCTACCATGGCCTCAGCCGAGTTTGACGAAAATAGTGAAGAAAAACGCCCTACCGTACAAGTAGGAGACCCTTTCACTGAAAAACGTGTTATGGAGGCCTGCCTTGAGTTAATGGCTACCGACGCCATTATTGCTATACAAGATATGGGAGCAGCTGGCCTTACTTGCTCATCATTAGAAATGGCCGACAAAGGCAATGCAGGCATAGAACTTAACTTAAATCATGTTCCGACACGTGAACTTGGCATGACACCTTATGAAATGATGCTTTCTGAAAGCCAAGAACGTATGCTTATGGTAATCAAGCCGGAAAAACAAGATCAAGCCAAGGCAATTTTTGATAAATGGGAAATTGATTTTGCCCCCATAGGGACCATCACCGACACTGGCCGTATGGTACTAACATTTGACGACAAAATTGTTGCTGACATGCCAGTTAAGCCGTTGTCAGATGAAGCACCTATTTATGACCGCCCACATACGCTAGTCATTGCCCAAGACACCATCAGCTACAGCAATATTGACCAACCGGAAGATGTCAATCAAGCACTAATTACTCTTCTTAGCACCCCGGATCTCGGCTCCAAACGATGGATCTTTGAACAATATGATCGCCACGTCATGAATGACACCCTACGAGCATCCGGTTCGGACGCATCGCTTGTAAGAGTACACGGCACAAACAAGGCCGTTGCAATGACATCAGACTGTACACCTCGCTACTGTGTTGCCCATCCAGTTGAAGGTGGAAAGCAGGCTGTTGCTGAAAGCTATCGTAACATTTGTGCAACCGGAGCTACACCGCTTGCTATCACAAATTGCCTAAATTTTGCCAACCCTGAAAAACCTGAAATCATGGGTCAACTTGTTGGCTGCCTAAACGGGATGAAGGAAGCATGCCAAGTTCTTGATTATCCAGTTGTTTCTGGTAATGTTTCTTTATACAACGAAACAAGCGGTCAAAGCATTTTACCAACACCTTCTATTGGCGGTGTCGGGCTCTTACATGACTATAACAAGGTTATATCGGGCGCTTTTGTTGAAGCAAACCAAACAATCATCATTATTGGCGACACAACCGGCCATTTAGGTGCCAGCATGTATCTAACTGCCGTAGAAAATCGCGAAGAAGGACTTCCACCCACTGTTGATCTTTCCCAAGAAAAGAAACATGGTGAATTTATTCGGTCACTCATTGACAACAACCACATCACGGCATGTCATGATATTAGTGATGGTGGTCTATACGTTGCCATTGCTGAAATGGCCATAGCCTCTCAGATTGGCGCATCGCTCAATCTTGAACCAAACATACCTCTTTTTGCCTATCTTTTTGGTGAAGATCAAGCGCGCTATATTATTACCGCAACACCTGAAGAAATTGACACCATTGAAGCCTTGGCGAAGAAATCTGAAATTCCACTTACAATTGCTGGCACCACTGGTGGCGATGTATTATCTGTTAATGCCAATGCTATTGAACTTGCAAAAATTAGCGAAGCCTACGATAATGCCTTGGAAAAGGTTGTGTAGAAGGCTATGTAGGTAGATTTAGCCGTCTAACAAACAAAGGTTTCTAGGTTAGGAAAACATTATGCTTGCCGAAGTTATCGCGCATATTAGATCGGGTGACAGTAAAGTCACAAAAAGACTTGGTTACACCAAAGAACATATTGCCATTGGTGCCCGCTATCAACGTCAAAAAGATAGCTGGGATGCTCACCACAAACATTGCCATCAGGCCATAGAAGAAGCTATAAAACACTGCCCGCAGACCAGAACTTGTTTAATTATAGGATCTGGCAGGTGCCTTGATATTCCGTTAGAGAAACTAAGTAATATTTTTAATGAT
>CALCTU010000112.1 GCA_937907045.1 uncultured Alphaproteobacteria bacterium | reverse complement strand
CTTAAAGGATATCATTGAAGAAACAATGGACTTGCTAGCCATAAAAGCAGATGAGCAAGGTATTGAGCTTGTAGTACGCTATGGAGAAGGACTTCCCGATTACGTTGTTACAGATCCAGGAAGATTAAGGCAAATATTAATTAATCTCATTGGAAATTCAATCAAGTTTACCACTGAAGGGTATGTGCTTCTTGATATTACATTACAAAAAAAGCATGCCAAAGATGTTGATATATTGTTTGAAGTAACCGACACAGGTATTGGTATTCCAGAAAATAAATTGGACTATATATTCAATAAGTTTTCACAAGCCGAAGAATCCACTACGCGTAAATTTGGTGGCACTGGACTTGGACTTGCTATATGTCGTACATTAGTTGGCCTCATGGGAGGCGATATTAATGTACGAAGTGTTGTTGGCGAAGGCTCTACATTTTATTTTAATACAGTGTTACCATATCGCAAGAAAACCAAGAAAATGTCACTAGTACACCCTTCTTTAGATTTGAGCGAATTAAAAGTATTAGTCGCAGATGACTACATCATCAATCAGCGCATCCTGAAACAATTCTTAAATGAATTAAATGTTAAAGCAAAGTGTGTATCATCTGCCAGTGAAGCAATGATTGAATTAACAAAAGCATCCAAATCTCGTAAGCCATACAACTTTGCATTCATCGATCATAATCTTGTTGGACAAAACGGCATTGAACTAGCAAAAGAAATAAAGCGAGATGTAAAACTTGCTTCCACACTACTTGTTTTAACAACAGCTTTTAAAGACATTGATTTTACACATGATGAATTATTAAAAGAAGGCTTTGCCGGACTTATGGTTAAACCAATGTATAAGCATCAGATTGCCAATATGCTGGGCGTCATTTGGCAAGCTCATAAAAAACATCGTTACATAGACTTAATAACCCAGCATACAATTGCTGAGAACATACGAAGGAAAGAACAACCTGAAAATGAAGATAGAGTCTATTTTGATGGCACACGTGTACTTGTTGTTGAAGACATGCCAGTCAATCAGATGCTAATGTCCAACATGCTAAGCAAGTTAGGTTGCCGCGTAGATATGGCAGCAAATGGCGTAGAAGCCGTTAAAGCCCTAAAAGAGCTGCATTATGACCTAGCCTTTATGGATTGCCAAATGCCTGAAATGGATGGCTTTGAAGCAACTAGAACATATCGTTCTTATGAAAAAAACAAGAAGTCAGGACGTCACGTAAATATTGTAGCACTTACTGCAGATGCAATGCAAGGCGACAAGGATAATTGCCTAGCATCCGGTATGGACGACTATATCAACAAACCCGTTACATACGAAAAAATCGTTAGCATGATGACAAAATACACCAACTAGGATTGGATTTATTATTTTATGGAAAGTTTTGAGAAACGCATAAGAGATATTATAGGCGCTCCCATAAAGAAGGAAGCTATAGCCGATGTATTTGCCATGCTAGACCATATTGAATGCGGCATCGCCATTATGGACACTCATGCTCACATTGAATATGTCAATCACTATGCATGCAAACAACTTGATATTGTTTCTGATGAAATTCTTGGTAGTACCGCTATAGAATTATTTGACCATATTGGTAAATCACAAGGCCATAAATTCATTAATGATTTTATTAACTCCGATAAAGAGCATAGCCACCGAACTCTTACCTTAGGTAAATCGCATGCACTTGGGATAGACCTATACCGCCTCATCGAGAAAAACAAGCGAACAATCATTGCAATGACATGTACCGATAAATCATCTGAACGCAAGAAATCCATCGAGCTAAAAGGTAGCAAAGCTATTGTCGATGAAGCAAATCAAGCAAAAGATGATTTCTTATCCAACATGAGCCATGAAATTCGCACACCGATGAATGGCATTCTTGGAATGGCTTCTCTACTGGCCAACACCAAGCTTGATGATGAACAAAAAAGCTATTTATCCGATTTAGAAGAATCTTCATCCAACCTCATGACTATTATAAATGATATTATGGATGTAGCTAAATTAGAATCCGGTAAAATGCATCTCCGCGAAAATAGCTTCAACTTAAAAATTGCCCTTGAAGAACTTATTGAGACAAAAAAACCTCAAGCACATAATAAGAAACTAGAACTATCACTTCACTACAACGCTGACTCATCCAATAATGTAATTGCAGACAGCCAGTTAATCAAACAAGCCATTGGCAAACTCATTGATAATGCCATAAAATTTACCAATAACGGCGAGGTAGCGATAGAGGTTAACTATACTAAAAAGAATAAATTTATTATTTCAGTTAAAGATACTGGCATTGGCATTAATGAAAAAGACATAGAAGCTATTTTTGATAAATTTTATCAAAAGGATACCTCTGACACCAGAGCATTTGGAGGAACCGGACTTGGCTTGACCATCGCCAAAGGACTTGCCGAACTTATGCATGGAAAAATAGCAGTTACTAGTACTTTAAAAGAAGGCAGTACGTTTGTTGTTACTTTACCACTTACACTTGATAGCAAACCAAACGAGATACACTCTTCAAGTGAAAATATTACAAATATGAAGATATTGCTTGTGAGTACAAACAACCTAAGCCACAAGGCTATTGAAGATGACCTATCTACATATCATCTAACAATAGATAGAGCAACCTCACCAGGTGAATCACTACTAGCACTTACTCAGGCTGTATTTGATGAAAAGCCATACAACGTGATTATTATGGATTATTTAATCCCTGAAATGGACGCTTTTGCTGTTGGACAAATTCTTAAGAATGACCCAAATTTAGCTGCTACACATGTGGCTATGTTTGCCACCACCGTGCAAAATGAGGACGAGCATACCGCAAAAGAATCGGGATTTAACAGCTTTCTTATAAAACCACTTACCAAAAAACGCCTAGTTACTTGGCTATCTTCTGTCAAGGCAGGACAAAAACAAGGCTCTGCCACTTTACCTTTCTTAAATAACCAAGCAATGGCACAAATTGAAAAAGCACAGGAAGATGAAACATCCAAGCATGATGATTCACAAAATAAAAGCAAATCCGCAAAAGAAAACGACAATAACAAAGCAATTCTTTTAGTAGAAGACCATCCAATGAATCAAAAAATGGCCTTCATGACACTCAAGAAACTTGGCTATAAAACAGTTGATATTGCTAATGATGGCAAAGAAGGTATCGAGAAGTTTGAATCCAACACGTACGAAGCTGTCCTAATGGATTGCCAAATGCCGGTTATGGATGGATTTGACTCTGCTCGTGGAATGAGAGAAATCGAACAGAACGATCCGTCACGTGGTCACACGCCTATTATTGCCGTAACTGCAGATGTTGTCAAATCAAGCAAAGAAAAGTGCCTAGAGGCTGGTATGGATGACTACATGAACAAACCTCTTACCCTCATCAAATTAGAGGAATGCCTTAAAAAATGGACCCAAAGAGCATCCAGCCAATAACACTACTGCACGGCTCGTTTAAAATTCATTTGACGGTCATTATTAAGTTCTTCAACATTAATGCCTACATACGCAACTCCAATAGGAGCATCTTCGTATATGATAATGAAAGCTACTTCAGCCTGGAACATTTCGGTACTATCGTCAAAATCAACATCCTTGATAAAGGTTGCATAAGAATTAACCGCAAATGTCTCGTCCCACTTTGCTTTTCCTTCTTGCCAATAATTGGCGCTCATATCTGACTGACCAACATTAATACCGTAACTATCAATAACCACTATTTCGGTGTATAGACCCTTACTTTGAAGTTTTACACGCTTGAGATATTGTGACAAGTCGTTCTTTAATACACGTTTAATAAAACTCTTATCCGACTTTCTTCTTTCTTTCTGCCATCTTTTTTCAAGACGAATTTTATCAACTTGGGTAATGTCTTTATGTTGTTCATTCTGTGCTAATATGGCATCAATGACATTATACTGATAGATCCACTCTTTGATCTCATATTCCACAAGATCTCTAAGCTCGCGATCGTAGGTACCTTGTGCGCTTGCATAAAAAGGAAGCGCAACCATTGCAAAAAAAACTATAATGCGAAATATTTTCATAGAAGTAACAACTAACATCCAAAGCTATAAATCTACTGATTAATCATACGCTCCAACAAACTCACATCAGACTTCAGCTCTTCATCTTGCTCAAGAAGACCATCAATCCTTTTTACAGCATGCATCACCGTAGTATGGTCTTTACCACCAAACTTACGACCAATTTCAGACAGACTACGTGTAGTAAGTTTTTTAGTCAAATACATTGCAATTTGTCTTGGACGCGCAACACTACGTGACCTGTTTGCTGACGACATATCTGCAACCTTGATCCCAAAATGACCAGCAACCTTTTTTTGAATATCTGCAATGGTGATCGATTTTTCATTTGCACGCAACAAATCAGTCAATATAGATTGCGTGCTTTCAAGCGTAATATCTTTATTCATAAGAGTTGCATGCGCTACAACTTTATGAAGCGCGCCTTCAAGTTCACGAATACTTGAAGTCACCCTGGAGGCAAGAAATTCCAATACAGTATCCGGTAAGGTCGCATCAATCATTTGATCTACTTTTGAACGCAAGATACCCAGCCGCAAATCAAAATCTGCAGAGTTAATATCAACTACAAGCCCCCAGCCAAGCCGCGTTCGAATGCGCTCTTGCATCCCTTCCAATTCTGAAGGCGGACGATCCCCTGCAATCACAAGCTGTTTCTTTTGGTCCAACAATGCATTAACCGTATGAAAGAACTCTTCCTGTGTACTTTCTTTACCGCAAATAAATTGAACATCGTCTATCAGCAGTACATCAATGTTTCTGAAACTATCCTTAAACGCCATAATATTTTTATTTTTAAGCGCAGTAATAAATTGATACATAAATCGCTCTGCCGATAAATATATCACTTTACGACCAGGCTGATGCTTACGCATATGCAACGCTATGGCATGCATAAGGTGAGTCTTACCAAGACCAACCTTACTGTACAAGTAATATGGGTTATTCCCTCTAACTACATTTTTTGATTCTGCTAGAGCCTTCGATGCCGCAAACGCAAGCTGATTTGAGTCTCCAACCACAAAATTGTCAAAAGTGAATCTTCTATCTAACGGCGAACCAAAAGACTCCATGTCTTTTGCAACCGACAAAACATCAATATTTTGCCCTGAAACATCCACCCCCGAAGCAGTAAATGGCCTGCTTTCTGGTTTGTCATCATTCGCTTTTGGCCTAACAATTAAATCTACTCTATACGTATTATCGCACTCTTGCTGCCAAAAGCTCTCAATCGTACGATGGTAGTTATTTTGTATCCACTCCTTAATAAACCTAGTAGGAACAGAAAGCACAACCTGACTACCCTCAACATTTTGCAGGTCAAGATGCTTAATCCAACTAGTGTATGTTGCCCTTCCATACTCTTTTTTAAGGCGCATGCGAATCTTCTCCCAGGACTCTGGGATGTTGTTTTTGTTGTCCTCAACTTGAAGTGCCATCTTCATTTTTGCTCCCATGGTAATTGTAAAGTTTTCCACCCTTGCTCAACTATCTCCGAACTATTACTATCTACCTTTCCTTCAAAACCTCCGATAATATTATAACATTGCGTATAACCCTGTGCAGACATCGCGCAGGCTGCTTCATACGACCGACCACCTGATTTACAAATAAAAAATAGTGGTTTCTGCTTGGATTCAACTTGGTGCTTTAACGACCCTACAAACTCCGCATTTACTTGCATGCTAGGAGCAAGCCGCCATGATAAAAACACAACTTTTTTGTTTATTGAATCAAGTGCGGGAACACCAATTACATCCCATTCACCAGATGTACGTACATCAACTAAAACAGCATCCTTGTCTTGCTCTAACATGTTCCATGCATCTGTTGGATTAAGATGCTCCACATTAATTTTAGTCATATCTGGCTCTTTTCCGGCGTGCAAAAGCGGTTCTCCCATACACTAATATGCGATATACTTACTACGTCAGACTACCTATCTAAAAAGTGAAACGGCCTAACTGAGCCAACAACATTATTGTAAAATGTCCCTTCCTTGTTTATTAACATTGCATAAATAGCTAAGTCTAGTAAACAGATTTTTTTCAATTTTTTTTAAATAAATTAATTGACAGATTTGGACTCTAGGATAACCAACAATCAACATAAAAATGTTACAGTTTAAGCTTATGACAGCTACATCAACCAGCACGAGAATCAAGAGATTATACTACCTTAGCAACCATCGTGGTTGCAAGGAAACCGACTTCATACTCGGCCGTTTTGCTAAAGAAAACCTTCATAACCTCTCAGACAAAGAGCTTGATCTTTGGGAGTCTTTCTTAGAAGAAAATGACTGGGATATTTACGCTTGGATTACAGGTAAACTTCCATTACCAAAAAACTATAAACAAAGCTTCATTGAATCAATACTAATACCATGAAACACTCGCACGACCCTAACAACTCTACCCACCCTATTATTGATGGTGTCAGCGATGGTGCTATTGGTTATTTTTTACATCAATTTACGCAAACCAACCACGCTTATAACTGCATTTACATTGCTCGTGATGATAAACGCATGGCACAGGCCGTACGTTCATTCGCATTTTTTAATCCAACCATAGACATTCTTGAATTCCCTGCATGGGACTGCCTACCATACGACCGAGTATCACCTTCTAGCGACCTATGCTCCAAGCGGATACAAACCTTATGTAAGCTTGCTAACTGGCCCAAAGACAAGCCTTACTTACTTGCAACAACCGTTAACGCAGCAAGCCAGCGCATTCCTCCTATCAACTCACTTTTACAATCGATGAGAAATATTGCAGTTGGCACCACATTGGACAGCGATGATTTATGCAAATTTTTAGTCGAAAATGGCTATATCCGGGTTCCCACTGTTCATGAGCCGGGAGAATTTGCAGTAAGGGGTTCGATTATCGACATTGCCACCTCACACCATCAATATGGCTACCGCATTGACCTTTTTGGTAATGACGTAGAATCTATTCGCCATATGGACCTGCTATCTCAGCGCAGCCTACCGTCGTCTGAGCAAACATTGGCATTACTACCTACCAGTGAAATGATCCTCAACCACAAAACCTGCCAACATTTCAAGCAATCCTATCGTCAGAACTTTCACGTTTTAACTAACATGGACGACCCTATATATAATTCCGTGAGTCAGGGGCATCACTATATAGGAATGGAACACTGGCTTCCTTTACTTTACCCTTCTATGGATAATATTTTAGACCATGTCAGTGACGCAACCATCGTACTTGACCATCTATCTAACGAGGCATTTCAAGAGCGACACCATACCATTAATGAGTATTACCAAGCCAGAATCGACAATGAAAAATCCAGCACCAAAGAAGATACCATCTATCACCCTTTAGCACCCGAATATCTTTACCTAAAAAACACTGAATGGAACGAGCAATTCAATCAACACAACACCGTACAACTATCCCCTTTTGATCACCCCGATAGCAGCAATACATCCTTTCATTTTCCAACAACAAACAATCTGCAAGCTGAATCAAATGTAAATCGCACCAATGTATTTGAGCAATTCAAAAAGCTACTCCTTGCATCACCTGATACTTCTTTCATAATTGCCTGTTCATCAGAAGGAGTTCGTCAACGACTTCATACAATACTATCCGAGCATGATATCCCAAGCAGCAGACCAGACAGCTGGCAAGACACATTAAACCATCACGATAAAGGTATTGCATATCTTGTATTAATGGAGATTGAGACAGGCTTTAAAACGCAAAATATTACCTTGTTTAGTGACCAAGACTTATTAGGACCCAAACTCAAAACCAGAACATCCCGCTCGAGAAAAACAGATCAATTTTTCCAAGATTACAATCAAATTAACGAAGGCGAGTTAGTTGTTCATAAAGATCACGGTATTGGTAAATTTATATCACTTGAAACGTTGGAAGTTGATGGCAACCAACATGACTGCCTTCTTCTAATGTACCATGGCGACGACAAACTCTATCTACCGGTAGAAAATATTGCATTACTGTCTCGTTATGGAAGCGAAGATGGGCTAGCCAAACTTGATAAACTAGGCGCCTCAAACTGGCAAGAACGTAAAGCTCGCCTCAAGAAACGTATTCGTGACATCGCTCAATCTTTGCTTGACGTAGCAGCTAAACGCAAAACCGAATCCGCACCAGTGCTAGAGTCCATTGCAGGCATGTATGACGAATTTTGCGCTCGGTTTGAATTTACCGAAACCGAAGACCAGCAAGCCTGCATAGAAGACGTCATTGCCGATTTAGCAAGTGGCAAGCCCATGGATAGACTTATCTGTGGTGATGTTGGATTTGGAAAAACCGAAGTTGCCCTGCGCGCTGCCTTTACCGTGGTAGCCAATGATAGCCAACAACAAGTGGCTGTCGTTGCCCCTACCACATTATTAGCGCGCCAACATTACCAAACCTTCAAAAAACGTTTTAGTGGATTCCCATTTGAAGTCCGCAGCTTATCACGACTAACTCCATCATCTGACGCAAAACGTACTAAACAAGACCTTAAGGATGGCAAAGTCGACATCGTTGTAGGCACACACTCACTGCTAGCAAAATCCATTGAATTTAATAAGCTTGGCCTGGTCATTGTGGATGAGGAACAATTATTTGGTGTCTCACAAAAAGAACGTCTTAAACAATTACAACATAACACCCACCTACTTACGCTTTCTGCAACACCAATTCCTCGTACACTACAGATGTCCTTAACCGGCATTAAAGAACTAAGCCTTATCGCAACCCCTCCAGTAGATCGCTTGGCTATTAGAAGCTACATTATGCCGTTTGATGAGGTTGTAATCCGCAACGCACTCCTTAGAGAGCATTATCGTAAGGGCAAAAGCTTTGTGGTTGTCCCGCGTATCAAAGATATGGAAGATATGATCGATACCATCAAGCGAATAGCTCCTGAGTTAACTTATGTATCGGCGCACGGACAAATGCCTCCAACCATGCTTGAAGACACTATTAGCTCCTTTTATGATGGCAAATATGACATCCTTATTGCCACCAACATTATTGGCTCTGGTCTTGACCTGCCAGAAGCAAATACCATTATCATTCATCGTGCTGATATGTTTGGTTTATCACAACTTTACCAAATGCGTGGCCGTGTGGGCCGATCCAAAGTTAGAGCCTACGCATACTTTACCACCAAACCTAGAAAACCACTAAATCCCATAGCATTAAAACGACTTGAAATTATGCAAAGCTTGGATTCTTTAGGGGCAGGCTTCACACTTGCAAGCCATGATATGGACTTGCGCGGCTATGGAAACTTGCTGGGTGAAGAGCAAAGCGGACACATAAAAGAAGTTGGCATAGAGCTCTATCAGAACTTGCTTAAAGAAGCTATTGAACAACAATCTCAGTCACAAGAACAACAGCTAACAGCATCGTGGTCAGCTCATATCAATTTAGGTATCTCTATTTTACTACCTGATGACTACATAAAAGATATTGAATTAAGACTGAGCCTATACAGGCGTATAGGTAATTTGGCCACCAAAGACGAAATTGACGATATTGCAGAGGAGATGGCTGACAGGTTTGGCCCTCTTCCCCAAGAAGTCACAAATCTCTTGGATGTAATGGCACTTAAAATCCAGTGTAAAACCGTTGGTGTTGAACGCATAGATGCTGGCCCCAAAGGCATTGTTGTTAATTTTCACCAAAACCAATGTAATAATCCAGATGCATTGATTGACTACATTACACGAAACCCAACCACCACAAAACTTCGTGCGGACCAGTCAATTGTTATCTTAAATGCATGCGACCACCCCCAAGATAGACTTGGCGTCATTCAAAAATCACTTAATACGTTAGAACAAATCTTAACTTAACCTTATGCCTACAACACCTACTGGCTAACATTTCCGTACTGCACTGTAAAATAAGGCTGCCCTTAAGATTCATTCACGGCCAGTATAGAATAGGATTTTTGTTAACATTAATGCTTAACTTTTTAAATCAGTGGTTTTATAATCCTTTTTCTTAGACAACGTATGTGAAGGACAAGGTATGACGTTATTTGGCAAAGATCCAAAATCTGCCAGACTGCTTAGAGAGCTTAATGACATTGGCATAGCACTATCTAAAGAAAAGAATTTTGATCATCTACTTGAATTAATTCTAGAAAAAGCCAAGACGCTCAGCAATGCTGACAATGGCACATTATATTTACTTAATGAAAATGATCGCCTTAAATTTTCTATTATGCAATCAAAGTCGCTTAATATAAAATTAGGTGGCAGCACCGGAAAATTGATTCCATTTGCACCCATTAAACTCTACACCAAAGCTGGGAATCCTAATAACAGACAATTAGCGGCTCATGCAGCCCTCACCAAACACTCGATTAATGTAAAAGATATTTACACCAGCAAAGAATTCGACTTCTCGGGCACCAAGGCCTTTGACAAGCGCAAATCATACCGGTCTGTATCGGCACTTGCAGTACCGCTATTGAGTAGTAAAGGTCAAACATTGGGAGTGCTGCATTTGGTAAATGCACATTCGACTCGAGGAAAAATTATTCCCTTTAGCGACGATGTCCAACATTTTGTTGAATCACTTGCCTCCCAAGCGGCCGTTGCCATTGAAAATCAACAACTTATCGAAGAGCAAGAAGCCCTGCTCGATGGCATCATACAAATGATTGCATATGCCATTGATGCTAAATCTGAGCATACCAGCAACCACTGCCAAGCAATTCCTGAAATTGTTGATATCATTGCCAAAGAAGCATGCGCACAAACCGATGGCTACTTTGCTGACTTTGATTTG
>CALCTU010000111.1 GCA_937907045.1 uncultured Alphaproteobacteria bacterium | reverse complement strand
TTTATTTTTAGTGCCATCAAGATTAATCATTTTTTGATCAATAGCTTGTTGATCAAGTGCGTTGTCATCTTTTAAGTTGTCAGCAATAATTGTGTTAACATTTTCTACTGCTTTCTTGACTCCCTTGCCATTAAAACGGGCGTCGCCATCACGCAGCTCCCATGCTTCTAATGATCCAGTAGATGCGCCACTTGGTACTGCAGCTCTGCCAAAAGAGCCATCCTCCAGAGTAACATCTACCTCTACGGTAGGGTTGCCACGGCTATCAATAATTTCGCGTGCATGAATATTGGTAATAGCAGCCATAAATTTATCCTTTAATTGCATGATCAATGGCGTGAAGCCTTGTTAAAATACTTTCAAGTTGGTTTAATACAACCATACATGGGCCGTCAGAAGGGGCGTTGTCGGGGTCTTGATGCACTTCCATAAAGGCACCAGCAATGCCCACTGAAATTGCAGCTCCAGCAATAATGGGTACAAATTCACGTTGACCGCCAGAACTGCCACCTAGACCTCCTGGTTGTTGAATGGAGTGTGTAGCATCAATAATAACTGGGTAACCAGTCTGACTCATGATATGAAGGCCGCGCATGTCGGAAATAAGGGTGTTATACCCAAAGCTAGTACCGCGGTCGGTGAGTAAAATATTGTTATTGCCTGAATCGCTAACTTTTTTAACAACGTTTTCCATGTCCCAAGGAGCTAGAAATTGTCCTTTTTTAACGTTTATAACAGCACCGGTTTTGGCTGCTGCTACTAGTAGGTCGGTTTGACGACATAAAAAAGCAGGAATTTGTAATACGTCCACTACATCTGCAACGATTGCGCATTGTTCTTTTTCGTGGATGTCCGTAAGAGTGGGGATGTTATATGTTTTTTTAACTTTTTCAAACACGGGAAGCGCCTTTTCTAGGCCCAGCCCACGTTTGCCACTGAGGCTTGTGCGATTTGCTTTATCAAATGAGGTTTTGTAAATAAAGCCGATTCCTAAGCGGTCGGTGATTTCTTTAATGGATCCTGCCATGTCCATTGCGTGTTGTTCGGATTCCATTTGGCAAGGACCAGCTATGAGCATAAAATGCAGGTCGTTACCAATTGTGACATTGCCAACTTTTATATGGTGCTGTGTACTCATGAGTGTGTGTCTCTTTTTTCAAGTGATGCCCTAATGAAATCCTTGAATAATGGGTGTACTTCAAATGGGCGTGATTTAAACTCTGGATGGAATTGAACGCCAATAAACCATGGGTGGTTAGGGTTTTCGACAATTTCAGGTAAATTGCCATCTGGAGACATGCCTGAAAACACAAGTCCTGCTTCCTCAAGGGTTTGTTTGTAATCAACATTAACCTCATAGCGGTGCCGATGGCGTTCCCAGATAAGGTCTTTTTTGTATATGCTTCTAGCCAAGGTGCCACGCTTGAGCTTGCATTCATATGCTCCAAGCCTCATGGTCCCACCAAGATCTCCGTCAGCAGATCGAGTTTCCTTGCTGTCGCCTTTTTCCCATTCTGTCATAAGACCAACAACAGGATTGTCCATTTTTTTGAATTCACTTGAATTTGCTTTTTCGATGCCTGCCAGATTACGAGCTGCTTCAATAATGGCTAGTTGCATTCCAAGGCAAATGCCAAAATAAGGTATATTGTTCTCGCGTGCATAGGTTGCGGCCGCAATTTTACCTTTAACGCCGTCTTCACCAAATCCACCTGGAACCAAAATGCCATGAACATTCTGAAGTTTTTGGGGTAGTTCTTCTTTAAGGAAGCTACGGGCATTCACCCAAATGATTTTGACTTTTACGCCATTGGCCATGCCTGCATGGTGCAATGCTTCTAAAAGCGATTTGTAGGCGTCTGCAAGGCCAGTATATTTTCCAACTACCGCAATATTTACCTCACCCGATTCTGGGTTTAGGTCGCGCTCTACAAGATTTTCCCATTTTTTAATATTGGGTTTGTTTTCGTGAGGAAGATTGAAATGCTTTAAAATTTGAATGTCAAAGCCTTCTTCGTGGTATTTGATGGGTACCTGGTAGATACTTTTAACGTCCAATGCAGATATAACGCATTCTTCAGCTACATTACAAAATAATGCTATTTTTTGTTTTTCATTTGCTGGAATCTCGCGATCAGCCCTGCATAAGACGATGTCCGGTTGAATGCCAATTTCACGAAGTTCTTTGACCGAATGCTGAGTGGGTTTTGTTTTTAATTCTTTGGCGGCAGGAAGGTACGGTACCAACGTTAAGTGAACATAAATGGCATGGTCTTTTCCTAGTTCAAAGCCAAGCTGCCTAATGGACTCAAAGAAGGGTAATGCTTCAATATCGCCAACTGTTCCACCAATTTCGCACAATACAAAATCTGTATCTTCGGTATTGCTAAGAATAAATGCTTTAATTAAGTCTGTTACATGCGGAATAACTTGTACGGTGCCACCTAAATAATCGCCGCGTCGTTCTTTTGCAATAAGATTGGAGTAAATACGACCCGTAGTAACATTATCGCCTTGGCGGGCATCAACATCGGTAAATCGCTCATAGTGACCAAGGTCTAGATCTGTCTCTGCGCCATCATCAGTTACAAAGACTTCTCCATGCTGGGTGGGACTCATTGTTCCTGGGTCAACATTAAGATAGGGGTCTAGTTTGCGAAGGCGGACACTGTATCCTCTGGCTTGTAATACAGCAGCCAAACTAGCTGACGCTAAACCTTTGCCTAGCGACGAAACTACCCCTCCAGTAATAAAAATAAACCTAGCCATAAACGGTAATGTACAAATTCAAAATCAATTATTCAACTAAAGGAGCTTGAGGAGCTTCCTGAGATTCCGGTATTGTGTCGTCTTGAGGTGCTGAAATGTCAGTTGTATCCTTAAGGAATTTGTCGGTGATGTTTGCTTGCCGTGCGGCAATGGTTGCCATTGCTAGGCAATTGGCCATGAAAATAAAGGCCAAAATTGCAGTGGTGCGTGTAAGTATGTTGGCTGAAGCACGACTAGAGATAAGAGAGTTTCCACCTCCACCTCCGCTTAAACCCGAAAGTCCATCAGCCGAAGTGTGTTGAAGTAAAATAATACCAACCATGGCAACAGCAACAATGCTTTGCACTACCAATAATACAGTTAACATGAAGTTATTTACCTACTACCTTAAAACGGTTACGACAAAGGAATCAATTTATGGCGGGACATCATAGCAGATTTACAAGCTTTGTCTATTCATTTCCCACAGGTTCTGCTTCATTGTCATTCCTATAGCTAACGTTTGTAGTTGTGATCAAGATGAAAGCACTTCGTGATTTATGACAAGGGCATAGTTACGGTGACTAGCTTGCTGCGTCAATAATGCCCCAAAAATCAATCATGTTGAGGCTGGATTTGCCAACCAATAGGCCATCAACATGGTCGTTTGCCAGTAATTCTTGGGCGTTATCTTTGTTTACTGAACCCCCATAAACAATTCTTAGAGAATCTTCGATGTGGGGTAGTTCTTCGGCAATGATTTTTTTAATATATTGGTGGGTGCTGGATATTTGTTCGTCCGTGGGTGTTTTGCCCGTACCAATAGCCCATACAGGTTCATAAGCAATGATAGTATTGCTGTTATTGGCTGATTTGGGTATTGAGTGGAGTAGTTGTTCACGAATAATGATCTTGGTAAGGTCATTATCATGTTCATATTGTGTTTCACCAATACATATAATGGTTGTTAGCTTTTCTGTGTGAGCGTGTGCTGCTTTTTTTTGTACTAATTCACTACCTTCGGAAGATTGGATGCGTCTTTCGGAGTGACCAACAATCACGTAGTCACACATCATGTCTTTTAATTGCATCGCGCTTATTTCGCCAGTAAAGGCGCCGTGATGTGCATGATGGCAATTCTGGCCACCCAGTTTAACGCCGGTTCCAGGTACTTTTTCTGCAAAGTCTCTGAGTAGGGTAAAGGGTGGACAAATGACAATCTCGCATCCTACAAGGCTTTCGTGAATCTGCTTGCGTAAGTCTTTAAATAGCTGCATACTATCTATTAGCGTGCCGTTCATCTTCCAGTTTGCAATAATAATAGGTGCAGGTTTCTTTTTTTTGCGGTTCATGCGAGTATAGTCCGATTTTTGGTTAATCATGCAATGCAAATCATGCCCCATCCATATAATCAAAACTTACGATCAGTGCAAATGTTTTATCCAAATTACAATGGTGGTTTTACACTTATTGAATTGTCTGTTGTACTTTTGATTATGGGTTTAATTGCAATTACCGTTGCTACTGGGTTGTCTATGGCCACAAATACTCGACTAAATAATATCATGCATCGTTTTGCAACGTATCAGGCAGCGATTCATAGTTTTGAACAACAATACCAACAACTACCAGGTGATATCAGTAATGCCTACAATTTTTGGGGTAGTGACTGTCATGCAACAGCAAGCTATTGCAATGGCGATGGCGATCAAGTTATTGAGTCGTTAGCAAGTGATGAAAATAATGAGGCATATAGGGCCTGGTTGCATTTATCGTTGGCCGAGATGATTGATGGTAGCTTTACCGGAGACGGAGCAGCAAGTGGAAATGGTATTGGTGCTGATATTGGCAATAATATGCCTGCAGCAGATAATTTTTTCTCCTCAAGTGATGGAGGGAATGTTGGTTATTGGATTGACAATGAAGCAGAACCTTTGGGAAATGTAATTAATCTTGGCGGAGAGTATGATGAAAATAATGAAGCAAATTTTGCTTCATTAAGTCCTGTAGATGCATATTATTTGGATCATAAATTTGATGATAGTATTTCGGATACGGGGCGTTTTTTTGCGCGTGACAGCGTGGGCGATAGTGGCGACTGTGTCTCTGGTACTACGTCTGGTACATATAATATAACAACAACATCGCCTGCATGTTTGATAAGAGTACCGATTCGTTGACAATCTTTGGATGCCTAGCTATGGTCTGTCCTACTTGATTTTTATTATCTCTAGTTATTAGGTAGTTAACTATGCTTAGTTCTATGCGCCGCGGTTCTCAAGGCATTGTCGCAAAAATTCTTATTATGCTTTTAGTAATTCCGTTTGTGGTTTGGGGAGTTGGAGATATATTGCGAGGCTCTAATAAGCGTGTTGTGGCAACTGTTGGAGGTGATGAAATTTCTCAATCAGCTTACGCAGCTGTACTAGATGATGCTATTGCCCAAATGCGTCAATATTATGGTTCATCTATTTCAGTAGATTTTTTGGTTCAGTCGGGTATGCATCAACGTCTATTAGATAATTTGATTGATGAGCGCTTGGTGCAAAAGCACAGCAAGAACTTACACCTAATTGTTGGTGATGAGTCCATCAAAGATATCATTGTTAGTATGACTCAGTTTAGAGCGCAGGATGGCTCGTTTGATTATGACGGGTTTAAGTCTGCTCTGAGGCAATCAGGTATAAATGAAAAACACTATCTTGATAATATCCGGACATCGATTTCTCATGATCTTTTATACAATATTATTAATGATAAACCTGCCATTGCCAATGCGGTGGTAGATCCTTTGGTGGCGTATGAAAATCAAGAACGTGTTGTTGATTTAATTAAAGTTACTGCCAGCGACATACCAAAACCCGAAGATCCAACTGATACACAATTGGTTCAGTTTTATAATGAGCATTCGGATGAGTTTAAGGTGAATCAGCTTAGGGATATACGGTTTATTTCGTTTTCGATTGAAGATTTATCTAAATCTGTTGTGATCTCCGACGAAGAGCTTGAAGCACAGTATCAACAGCGTAAAGACCAATATGTGGTGCCTGAAAGCAGGACGTTAGTACAATATTTGTATGATGATGAGGCAAGTGCGCAAAAAACATATGATGCACTAACAAGCGGTGATGATGTTAAAGATGGGCAAGAGCTTAACAACATTAAAAAAGAAGGTCTTCCAGACGAGGTTAGGGATTTGGTTTTTTCGCTTACTCAAGAACAACCGATATCTGAACCAGTTGAGACCGTATTAGGATGGCATGTGTTTGTTCTTAAGTCATCCACGGCACAACGCTTTAATAGTTTTGATGAGGTTAAAGAAGATCTTAAGCAAGAATTACTTTCATACAAACAGTCTGATGTTTTTTATCAGCAACTTAATGATATGGAAGATTTGTTAGCATCAGGTGCGAATATTGATACGGTTGCATCAGCATTTGAATTGCCAATTACTGATCCTGAGGCATTTGATGCAAATGGTTTAAACGCCAAGTCTGAAATTATCAAAGAGCTTCCTGAATATTCCAGTTCGTTTGTTGATGTAGTATTTGACAGCCAAGAAGGTGTAGAAAGCTCAGTTACTGAGTTAGAAGATGGTCGTACATATGTTGTCATAAGGGTGGATGAAATTATTGATGAGCGTATTAAGGCGCTTGATGAAGCTAAAGGAATAGCTACTACCTTATATAAAGCATATAAACGTAAGCAATTACTCTCCGAGCACGCGTCTAAACTTGCTGCTGAGCTTAAAGAAGGCCAAGCTGATAATAATGTAAAGAGTGTTGTGTCGTCTTATGGGGTTGAGTTGGTAGATGAGCAGACTGTGAAGCGGGCAGGAGGGGTGCTTGGTAGCAAGTCATTGCCTGCGTCGATGGTTCAATCTATTTTTTCTATGGATATTGGTCAGGTAACCGACGCATACTCTTTAGATGATGACACGTATGTTATTGCGAATCTTGTAAGGGTTAATGATGCGAAGGCGTCAGACATAGCGAGTAAGCGCGGGCAATTTTCTGACAATTTGGCTGACCAGCAACTTAACGAAATTAAGCTGCAATACTTAAATTATCTACGTACTTTGTACCCAGTAACTAAAAATGAGTTTATTATTGAAGGTGTAACAAGCGCATTTGGGGGAGGGGCATGACCAATATTGTTATAGATTACATCAAGAAAGTTACCAATGGTGAAAATTTATCGGAAGAAGAATCTTCGCGAGCTTTTCAAATAGTTATGTCTGGAGGGGCTACGCAGGCTCAGATAAGTGCCCTTTTGGTTGGGCTTAAGATGAAAGGTGAGACGGTTGATGAAATGGTTGGGGCCGCTAAAGTGATGCGTGCAAAAGCAAGTGCCTTTAAGGCGCCCGAAGGTTGTATTGATACCTGTGGTACGGGCGGTGACGGTCTTTCGACGTTGAATATTTCTACGGCAGTTGCCTTTGTTGTTGCAGCATGTGGTGTGCGTGTGGCAAAGCATGGCAATAAAGCGGCTTCTTCAAAATCAGGGTCTGCTGATGTTTTAGAAGCATTGGGAGTTAATATTAATGCTGATACTAGCGTGATGGAAGAAGCGTTGAGGCATCGCAATTTGTGTTATTTGCAGGCCACAAAATACCATACTGCGATGCGACACGTTGCTCCACTGCGTCAAGAACTACAAATTCGTACATTGTTTAATATTATTGGTCCGCTGAGCAATCCTGCTAAGCCAGATTTCCAGCTATTGGGTGTGTATGATGAATCGCTTATGGAACCAATGGCTAATGTGCTCAATGGTTTGGGTGTGAAGCGTGCTTGGGTTGTGCATGGTGACGACGGTATGGATGAGTTGACTATCACGGGTTCAAGTTCAGTTGTTCAGCTTGATAATGGCGAACTTTCGTCTTTTAAAGTTAATCCTGAAGAGTTTGGTTTAACTATTTGTAATATAGATGATATTTCTGGTGGAGATGTTGGTTATAATGCGTCTGAGCTTAAGATGTTATTGCTAAATCAGCGCAATGAGCCATACCTTAATATTGTATTATTAAACGCTGCAGCATGCCTTGTGATCGCCCAAAAATGTGATGATCTGGCCCAAGGCGTTGATATGGCTCGCGAGGCCTTGGCATCGGG
>CALCTU010000110.1 GCA_937907045.1 uncultured Alphaproteobacteria bacterium | reverse complement strand
TGGAGATAATACAATCATGCCATGCGCACCTTCTCCGCCCATCACTTTTTGCCATGACCAGGTAGTGACATCTAGTTTATCCCACGGTAGGTCCATTGCAAACACAGCACTGGTTGCATCGCACATCGTAAGGCCAGAGCGGTTATCATCAATCCAGTCAGCGTTAGGAACTTTTACACCAGAGGTAGTACCGTTCCAGGTAAAGACTACATCGCGATGTGTGTTGACTTTAGAAAAATCAGGTAATTGGCCATAGCCAACATTAAAAGTGCGTAGATCGTCAAGTTTAAGCTGTTTTTGGATATCACTTACCCATCCTTCACCAAAGCTCTCCCATGCACATGCATCCACACCACGTTCGCCAAGCATAGTCCACATCGCCATTTCAAAGGCACCGGTATCTGATGCTGGTACAATACCAACAAGGTAGTCATCGGGAATACCAAGTACGGCCTTAGAACGGTCAATAACTTCTTTTAGTTTGGCTTTGCCAATTTTAGCTCTGTGTGATCTGCCAACGGCAGCATCCGACAGTGCTTCTAAACTCCAACCAGGGCGTTTTGTACAAGGACCGGAAGAAAAACAAGGGTTTGCGGGTTTTGCAGTAGGTTTGTTCATGACAACAATTCTTTTTAATAATGATACATTTCCCTTGAGCTTAAGCCCCCACATCAAGAGTCACGCGTTTATACGAGCAAAACACCGCATTGGCAAGTAATTTATCCATTTCATCGTGATCCTAGTGAATAGATTTTTTAAAAGGCAAATAAGTTCAGTAATAGAAAAATATCACGTGAACATTAATAATTTTAGAATTGACAAGTTTAATGATGAGTGGCAAAGATTTTGATTCTAAAGTTATAGGAAATTTATTAGTTTTAAGGGGATAAGATTGTGCCAGATGGGGTTACAGGAGATAGTGGGGTATCTTCACCAGAAACAAGTGATGATAGGTTGGAGCGGTTGCATTCATTATATAAAGACATGCCTGACCTACCACCAAATATAAAGCATTTTGGTGTGGGGCCAACACCATTTAGTGCATTAAGTACAGACCGTGCCGATGATGCTAAGCTTAAAGAGACGTTCACCAAGCACGGATTGCCATCGCTTGCTGACTGGTATGAAGCTATTTACAGAAAAAAAGATGCTACTGGCAAAGATGTTGGGCCGCATAAACTTAATGAACTTTCATCGGCAATGCATCGTGGTGATCCTTCAAAATATATTATGACGGACTACTTGCGATCAGTGCACCAATTTATTGGACTAGGCGAGGACAACTGGGTTGGCCTAGTTCCATCCGGTGGTCATGGTGCTTTTGCTGCTATGGCTTCTTCTATGCTGGGGCCAGATGTGCCTGTTTATATAGATACCCCCGCACCTGGAACTGATGACGCTAAAGCAGAAGGAGCTTTTAGACAAGCATGGGCAAGGTCTATTAAAGAATTATACGGTCAGTACGATAAAACAGGACTAATTTCAACTGCTGGACGGCATGAAGGTGGGACAGTTCCGACGCCGGATGAATTAAACAGGCGCCTTGAATTTGGTCCTGGTAAAGAAACAAAAGTTTATGTTGGGGTTGCTGGGGCTACAACGGCAGGCAATGGTTATAATGAGCAGGATTTCCAAAACTTAGTGGATTGGGTGCTGCAAGATCCTAAGAGCCATCATGTGATTTTGGATATGACATCCATGGTTGGTGCCATGCCAAAGTTTAAAAACCCTGAGCTAGAAAAAGACGTATTGCGCTACCTTAACTTTTTTACACCAGTGCAAAAGGCACTAGTGGGACGGCCTGGTTTTGGCTTGTGCGTTACTACGCCAAATGCCCGAGAGCTTATAAACGAACATGCAAATACTAAGCAGGGGCGTTGGAGTGTTCCTAGGCAGTATCAATTAGCAGGAATTGTCGATAAAACAGCCCTGGAGGCGTTGTATGATACTTCTAAAGGACCACATTATAATCCTGAAAAAGATGCCATGGAGGCAGAGGCAATCAATACTTTTGATCCTGAGGCCGTAGCAGAATCACTGTATCGTTTAGAATGTTTAAAACAAATCAAAGCGCGCAATGCGACTGAATTAAGTGAATTATCCAGACAAAATCGTCAGATTCTGGAGCGCTTTGTAGAAAAGCATTCGGATAGATTTAGACTTACAGTATCTGATAAAACCAGAAGGAGCAATGCGGTTGGATTGCTCGATGTTTTGGTTGATGGTGAGGATGCAACAAAAGAATTTGTTGAGGCTATGAAGGGATTCTTGTCATACGATGGTATTGCGCTGGGTAATGCATCAGATGGTAAACCTTGTGTGGTACGGGGACGTGATGGAATTAGATATATTAATCCTTATCCAGGTGCCGGTGGAGATATTCGGTTTTGGATCAATGGAGCGGTAGATCAAGAAGATTTAACGGCATTTCTGGAGTGTTTAAATCATGCTTGGGAAATAACTAAGTTGGTGATGGAGCTAAAACAGGATGTGCAGGATGTTTCTGTATTGCAGAGGCCGTCACAGGAGGCTGTTCAACAACAAAGCGTTGCTGCTGCTGGAGCAATGGTTGGTGCAAGCGATTTACAATTGCCAGTATTGTTACAATTACTTCAACAACATCAAAAGTCATCAGAAAAGTCGGCGCAAGAGTTAAACACATTTTTAAACAGTGTTGAGGGTGCACGTGCCTTGGAAGCTTTGAAAAATGTTATGGCTACTGCATGAAAATATCTTTTTGCTGTTAATAATTGCTTGCAGACCAGGTTATAATGAAGTTAGTTAAGACTAAGAAGTCTATCCTTACTGGAGTGATGGTATGGAAATTGTGAATATTACTGAAGCAAAAGCCCAATTATCAAAACTTATTGAGCAAGTGCTTAATGGTGAGCAGGTTATTATTGGTAAAGCCGGTAAGCCTGTGGCCAAACTCACTAAATTTACCAATGCTGATGTAGTTAGAAAGCCGGGTGCGCTCAAAGGTAAGGTTGTGATTCATGAGGACTTTGACAAGCTTCCGCCTGAGATAGCGAGTGCTTTTGGTTGTGAGGAATAATTAAGTGAATGTAATTATTGATACACATATTCTTCTTTGGTGGTTAAATGGTGATGAGAGGCTTAAAGAGTCAGCTAGAGATGTTATTGCCAATGGCAGTAACAATATTTTTGTAAGCGCTGCTTCGTTATGGGAGATAGCGCTTAAATCATCTCTTGGTAAATTAAAAATACCGCACCATATATAATGTGATTGAACAACAACAGTTTAATCATTTGATAGTAAAGCCACTTCATGCATCAGGCAAAATATGAACGACTCTCTTTGTTGACAAATGATTTACTATTTGGTCAGTACGATGGAGTCCAGTTGATATTTAACAAGTAGTCTTAACAACCTCGTCCACTAACTCAAACAACAGCTCTAACTCTTTTTCTCCCGACATCCGGTGGTCACCATTTTCCACCAAAACAAGCTTTTTATCTGTAGAGGTGAGTTTATTATGCAATCGTTGCGATATGTTTGTAGGGACGTCTAAGTCTTTTTCGCCATGAATAAGCCTAACAGGTACGTCAATATTGATG
Organism: uncultured Alphaproteobacteria bacterium; assembly: GCA_937907045.1. Lineage (GTDB taxonomy): Bacteria > Pseudomonadota > Alphaproteobacteria > Rickettsiales > UBA6187 > CALCTU01. Next base: position 16,983 of record CALCTU010000110.1, on the reverse strand, counting down.
TTACGTTCAAGCAATAGGTGGTTTCTGCCGTCGTCAATAAGAGCAAGTGTAATTGGGTAAGGTTCGTCGCCATATTCTGACTCTAGGTTAAAGACTCCCTTATTGGTAAGTATGTGCTGTTGTTCACTTGTCATGGCATTCCAAATAAGTTCTTCGGTAAAATCGGGTGCACTTGCAATGCCAACAATTGCATTAACACGATTGTTGCGGGCAAGGGCTGCCAGCAACATCAGCCACCCTCCCATACTTGAGCCCACAAGTATAAGTGGTTTTTTGGGGTCAGTAAGTTTATCTATGACAGACAAAACGTTCTGGTGCCATAAGCCAATCGTACCATCTATAAAGCGACGCGAAGATTGGCCATGTCCCATGTAGTCAAAGCGGATATACTCATATCCTTTGTGAATACAATGAGACTCAAGACTTGTTGCTTTCGTGCCAGTCATGTCTGACATAAAGCCGCCTAAAAATACCACGCAAGGTTGATTTGGCTTGCCATTTGTTTTGCAATAGGCAATATAGTCGTCCCCATCAAGCCTTAGATACTGAACTGGTGTTTGTTTGGTCATAATGGCTGGTTTAAGTTAAATAGAGTGTATCGTCAATGATTAATAAGCGTAAGCCTGTGATATTACAGGTATTGCCAACATTAGAGTCTGGTGGTGTTGAACGCGGCACCTTAGAGGTGGCCAGTGCTATATCGCGTGCAGGATATGTGTCTCTTGTGGCGTCATCTGGTGGACGCATGGTGCCCAAACTTGCAGCTCTTGGTACCCAGCATATTCCGTTGCCACTTCATAGTAAAAATCCGCTGACTATTTGGAATAATCACAAACGTCTTTTGCGGGTGATTGATGAACATCAGGTGGATATTATTCACGCACGATCACGAGCGCCTGCGTGGAGTGCATATTGGGCAGCACAAAAAGCACGTAATACCTGCCATTTTGTGACTACATGGCATGGCACACATAGTACGAAGGGCCTTTTCAAAAAACGCTATAACAGTATTATGGGGCGTGGTGAAAAAGTCATTGCCGTATCAGAATTTATAAAACAACATATGATGCAAGAATATGGTTTTCAGGAAGAAGCCATAGAAGTTATTCACCGAGGGGTAGATGTTAGTCAGTTTGATCCTCAAGTGCCAGCAGAGCGCATTAGTAGAATTAGCAACAAGCTCATGTTAGATCATGATCATCCAGTTATTTTACTTCCTGGCAGGCTTACCAGATGGAAGGGACATTTGTTTTTATTAGAGGCGTTGGAAAAAATTAAATCACTATCCTGGAGCTGTTTGTTTGTTGGAAAAGGTGATGAACATAGTGATTACAAAGCTACCATTGATCAAAAAATTGTTGAATATGGCTTAGATGGTAGAGTGAAGCTGTTTGATCATGTAGAAGACATGCCTGCGTTATATGCGATGTCAGATATTGTGGTTTCTGCATCACTGAAGCCAGAAGCATTTGGTCGTGTGGCGGCAGAAGCACAAGCCATGCAAAAGCTGGTAATAGCAACCAACCATGGTGGTGCATGCGAGACCATTGAAGACACAAAAACAGGATTTTTGGTTGAGCCCAATGATGCAACCGCATTGGCGCGGCTGCTTCATAAGTGTTTGGAGATGCATTCAAGGACACGCAAAACTATCACGAATAGGGCACGAAAAAAAATGGAAGAAGAATTTAGTTTGGATACTATGCAGACAAAAGTACTGCAACTCTACCAGGAAATATTGGATAATACTTGACCTTCCGGCCTGATTCGCGATATGAAACAGCTTTGATTTTGGCACCGTAAACTTGTAGGTAATCATGACCATGTCTAAGCAAGAAGTACAAACTGCAGTGGCTATTACACTGCCCGATGGAACTATTAAACAATTTGATCATCCAGTCACTGGCATGGATGTTGCCAAGTCCATTGGCGAAGGGCTTGCAAAAGCTGCCATTGCTATTGAAGTCAATGGTGCTGCGTGGGACTTATCTCGGATTATTGAGTCGGATGCGAGTGTTTCTATTATTACTGCCAAGACAGATGAAGGCTTAGATGTTATCCGTCACGATACCGCACATATTTTGGCTCAAGCGGTACAAGAATTATTTGATGACGTACAAGTAACCATTGGTCCAAATATCGAAAATGGTTTTTATTATGACTTTGCTCGTAAAACGCCATTCTCTACCGATGATCTTGAAGCAATTGAAGCAAAGATGAAGGAAATTGTTCAGCGTAATGATACGATTGAACGTTCTGTGATGCCCAGAGATGAGGCAGTGAAGTTTTTCGAAGATATAGGAGAGGAGTATAAGGCGCAAATTATTGCCTCTATTCCAGATGATCAAGATATTACACTCTATAAACAAGGCAATTTTATTGATTTGTGTCGTGGTCCGCATGGGCCTTCAACGGGTTTTCCTAAAGCATTTAAGCTTATGAAGGTTGCTGGTGCATATTGGCGAGGCGATGCAGCCAATGAAATGCTTCAGCGAATTTATGGTACTGCGTGGGCAACGGAAAAAGAATTAAAACAATATTTGCACCGTCTAGAAGAAGCGCAAAAACGTGATCACCGTAAACTTGGAAAAGAAATGGAGTTGTTCCATATTCAAGAAGAAGCCGTAGGTCAGGTATTTTGGCATGATAAAGGCTGGACGTTGTACCGCGTATTAGAAAATTATATCCGTAGTAAATTGCAACAATCCGGATATAAAGAGGTCAAGACGCCGATATTGGTAGATAGGGTGTTATGGGAGCAGTCGGGCCACTGGGATAAATTTAGAGAGCATATGTTTATTTCTGAGTCTGAAGATAAGGCTCTGGCGATTAAACCAATGAACTGTCCATGCCACGTACAAATTTTTAATCAAGGTTTAAAAAGCTATCGCGACCTGCCTTTGCGTATGGCAGAATTTGGATCGTGCCATCGTAATGAACCATCAGGGGCGCTGCACGGTTTGATGCGTGTGCGTGGCTTTACCCAAGATGATGCTCATATATTTTGTACTGAAGATCAAATCACGTCTGAAACTGTTGCATTTTGTCAATTGCTATTATCGGTATATAAAGACCTTGGTTTTGAACAAGTGCGTGTGAAATTTTCTGACCGACCTGAAGTTAGAGCCGGAGAAGACAGTACGTGGGATAAATCAGAGGCATCGCTCAAAGAAGCAGTCCAGGCAGCTGGTTTGGAATATACGTTGAATCCAGGGGAGGGTGCGTTTTATGGACCTAAACTTGAATTTGTACTCACTGATGCGATTGGTCGTGATTGGCAATGTGGTACATTGCAGGTTGATTTTGTGTTACCAGAAAGATTAGATGCTACCTATATAGGTGCTGATGGTGCAAAACACCGTCCAGTGATGTTGCACCGCGCTATTTTAGGAAGTTTTGAGCGGTTTATTGGTATTCTAATTGAACAATATGCTGGAAAAATGCCACTTTGGTTAGCCCCGCAGCAGGCTGTTGTGGTGACTATTACCAATGATGCGGATCAATATGCGGCAAGCATTCATCAAGAGTTGGTGGATGCAGGAATCAGAGTAGAAATTGACACTAGTTCTGAGCAAATAAGTTACAAAGTTAGGCAGCATTCGCTTGCTAAAATACCCATTATCATTGTGGTTGGTAAAAAAGAAATGGAAGAAAAAGCTGTATGTATTCGTCGACTTGGTTCGAAGAAGCAAGAAACACTTGAATTTACTGCATTTAAAGATACAATATTAAGAGAGACGGCTATTCCATAAGTAGGCGGAATGATCGTTTTTTCTTTATTGCAACTTAACAAGGAGAACCTAACATAGCTTACAAACAATCGAAGAACGATAAGCTTCCAAGAGCAAATGGAGCTATCGATAATACAGATAAAGTCAGACTTATTGACCCGGAAGGGAATATGATTGGTGTCGTCAGTTTTTCAGAGGCACTAGCAAAGGCCAAAAGTTATAGCCTTGATTTGGTGGAAATTTCTCCGAATGCTGATCCTCCTGTGTGCAAGATCTTAGATTTCGGTAAATTCAAATTTGAACAGCGCAGAAAAGATAACTTAAACCGTAAAAAGCAACGTGTGGTTCACGTAAAGGAAATTAAGCTTCGTCCTACCATTGAGTCTCATGACTATGGTGTTAAGATGCGTAGTATGAAGAAATTTATTGAAGCCGGTGATAAAGTAAAAATATCCTTGCGTTTTAGAGGTCGCGAAATTACGCATAAAGAAATTGGTATGGAACTAATGCAGCGTATCATTGATGATACGGTTGAGTTTGCAAAAGTCGAGCTGGAGCCAAAAATGGAAGGTCGCCAGATTATTATGATTTTGGTGCCACGGTAGTTATCACACTAATCATGCTATTTGAGCATATTTATTTATGGCAGTAATATGAATACGTAGCAAGCGCTAGTGCGCGCTTGCTACACTTATATGGTACTTGCTTAACATTCCTTAACAATATGACGCAAAATCCACGGATCAATTAGAGAGCAAATTGTAATCCTGTAAGCGTTTTCAATTCTTTACATCCTGGCCCAAATCTTTACAATGCAACTTTAAAATTTACGAAGTTGTCTAGGCCATGTCGATCTACTTACCAATTGCCGAAATGCCAGTGAATGTCTTTTTGATACTGGCCCTTGGTGGTATTACGGGTATTCTTTCAGGGATGTTTGGTATTGGCGGTGGTTTTTTAATGACGCCATTTCTTATGTTCATGGGTATTCCTCCGGCAGTAGCAGTATCGAGTTCTGCTAATCAAATTATTGCCGCTTCTTTTTCTGGTTTCTTAGCGCACTTAAGAAGAGCAAATGTTGATATCAAGATGGGCATAGTTATCACAATTGGTGGTTTTATAGGCTCGTCTTTGGGGGTATGGCTATTTAGAGTGCTCAAAGAAATGGGACAAATTGATTTGGTGATATCGCTTTGTTACGTGTTCTTTCTAGGATCAATTGGCACACTTATGGCTATTGAGAGTATCAATGTTATTTTAGCCAAGAAAAAAGGGAAGGCTATTAGCAAAGCGACACGCTTGCGGTGGGTTGCACGTTTGCAGTTACCGTTTGTAGTTAATTTTCCCAAATCAAATATTAAAGTAAGTATTATTATTCCCATTCTTATTGGTATGTTTACCGGTATGCTAGTATCATTAATGGGTATAGGTGGCGGCTTTGTAATGATTCCTGCCATGATCTATTTGCTTGGCATGCCAACTTCAGTAGTTATTGGTACATCTTTATTTCAGATTGTTTTTATTACCGTAAATGTGACGGTGTTGCAGGCCATTAACACACATACGGTAGACGTGATTTTAGCAATATTAATGCTTACAAGTTCTGTGGTTGGTGCACAAATTGGTACAAGTCTTGGCGTCAAATTACCTGCCGAACAATTACGTGCGATGTTAGCGCTAATGGTTCTTGGTGTTGTATTTAAGCTAGCATTAGGGTTATTTCTAACTCCCGATGATTTATTTACTATTGAAGTACTAAAATATTAAATATAGGAAAGTGCAAGTGCAAAGATTAGCAGTAATATTGATGGTGGTGATGTGGCCTTGGAAGGTTATAGCGACACCGCTGACTGCTGATATTGCTTTTGCTCAGCCAACTGACAGAGACGACCTAGCATTACGCCAGATACAAATTGATTCTGGCTTTGAGGGTATGAAAATGCTGCTTTTTGGTGCACGTCATGATGCTGGTGATGTTGTAGTAGTGATTCGAGGTCCAAGGCTTTCCTATGTTGTTCGTAAAAAAGAACGTGTTGCTGGAATTTGGGTTAATAAGTCACATAAACGCTTTGATGATGTTCATGGTTTTTATGCCGTATCAGCTACACGTCCATTAAAGCAACTTGCTAATGACCATTTATTACAATCAATGGGGATCGATACCGCTCGGTTGGCAACATTTTCTTCTAGAGATCAGGTATATTACCCCAAAGAGGATGAGTTTACGCAAGCAGTGCTTAATCGGGGGCATGACAGTAAACTGTACGCGACTGAGATTGGTCGAGTTAATTTTATAGGGGATACTCTTTTTAGAACGATTATAGATTTTCCTGAAAATATTCCAAGGGGAACCTATACAGCAGAGGTGTATCTATTTTCCAATGGAAAATTAGTGGGAATGCAGTCTACACCTGTGCTAGTTAAGAAAACGGGATTTGACGCATGGGTATTTGATTTAGCATATAATCATTCACTGCTATATGGTTTGCTGGCAGTGTTGTGCGCACTTGCTGCTGGTTGGGCTGCCGGTGCCGTGTTTAGAAGGGTATAAGGGATATTAAGGGAGGTACAATCATGGCAACATCTTCGAAAAAACAAACAAAAAAGCCACCAGTAACCTATTTGGTTTGTGTCAGTGATGCGGATTATTCAAAAGTTGCGTTGGATTATGCATGTAGTTTAACCAAGCGTAAAAAAGGAAGGCTTATTGTACTTCATATTACAGAGCCAGTAGATTATCAGGGGTTTGGTGTGGTTGCAAATAAGATGCAAGCAGAAAACGAGAAACACGCCAAGAAGTTACTACGCAACTTAGCAAAAGAAATCGACGTTGACCCCATTTTGGTTCATAAAGAAGGGTTTATTGAAAAAGAAATTATCAAAATGGTTGAAGAGCATGAAGATATAGACATGCTTATTGTAGGCGCTGCATTTGAAACAAGCTCAAAAAATAAAACTCTACAGCCGCTTGTGTCTCAGATAGGTCAAAAAATTTTGGTACCAATGGTTATTGTTCCAGGTAATTTAACCGTAGAACAAATCGATGCGCTTTCAGCATAATAAAAAAGTGAGTTAGACGTAATGTTGTTACGATTACAAATACTATTAATGGCAATGTTGGTGGTGATTTTATGGGAGCATAAAGCCCTTGCCCAGTGTAATTGCCCTACTCCCAGGCCGCTTCATGCTACCGCAACTTCAGGGGTTCTGACCATGGAATATGAAGAAGAATTTGAAGCTGAACGCCGTATTCCTACACGAGTTGAAGTTAGAATTCGTCCCCACAAAAGAGCGGCCATCATTGGCCACTTACAAGAAGTCATTGCCATGATTGAAGGTAAAATGAGAGAAAGTTTAGGAGCACAAGGTTTCACAGGTGAGCTTGATTTTCAGGTAGTATCAGTTGATACCAATGTTAATAATCTGACAGGCAGTGGCTTTGAATTTCTAGGAACACATGCTGGACCAGATGGCGAAGGAGGATCGTTATCAGTGGATGTATACGGTTTAAATACGTTTAGTCATAATGGACCACTTCGGCCTGGAACATTTCAAACGCGTGTTCAGCTAAGGGCAAAAGTATGTGTTGAGCAGGGTGATGCGCATCTAACATTCACGCCACAAGCGCGACACCAGCTTCGCCAGCGCATGCCAGAAACAGCCAATATTCCAGATAGAATTTTGCAGCAAAAGAAAAATGAATTTGAGCGTGCCGTAAAAGAAGAGATAAGTCGGATGAAGGAATCCCTTTCTTCAATGGAACATCCACTAACATCATCTCAGCATCAAGCAATTGCAAATCGATCTACGGGTAACTTTGAAACAAGTGTTAATGTGTCATTTTTTGGCAATGAGTATCAATTGCCCATTAGAGTTTCACCATTGCAGCAAACACGCATTTGTGATTCACATATTGGTGGATTGTAATATCCAATTGATGTGAAATAACGTGGTCAATAGCAAGTAAGGTGAGTGTCTTTGCAATAGTCACATGTTTTGTCGTTAGTTTTATGATGATATGGGCACAAAATATACGATCAAGTTTTGATTAAAACTTGAAAATAAAGGGGCAATAGTTATGGCAAAAAAAAATACGCTATTGATAATCATATTGATGCTGTGGGCGAATATTGCTTCTGGTTTTGCGTTGTCGGATCTGAAAGGTGTCTGGACAACCAAAGATGGTAACATCATTGCGATTAAGAAAGTAGGTCAGCAATGGCGAGGTGTGATTGAACATGCTACTGCTGGTGCGAAGCAAATTGGCTATCGTCCTGGCCAGCTTGTGATGAAAGATTTTGAGCTTTTAGAAGATAGTGGCTTTAAAGCTAGCTATGCAGTACGTTCGATTAATCCAATTACTGCCGGTAAATGCCAAGCAGAATTTGTTGAATTTACCGGTGATATTGTCACCCATGATGATGGTAAAACAGTAGTTGTTGGGCAGCATCAAGAAATTGATTTTGAACTACCATGGAACCCTGGAGAACCATGCGAAACAAATATCATTGATAATGGTTGGGTTCTTGCTGACCTGCATCGTGAGTCAGATCGTAATTTTATGCTTCGTAACCTTCAGGTTAGCGGTATGTATCATTGCCAGCACCCTGACTATGATGCTCCATATGCACCGTATAGTGATATTAGTGTGGATGGGCATTTTAGGGTTTTCTTGCCAAAAGGATTTTACCCTAAAACAGGTAGTTCGGAGTATCAACGACGAGAAGATGTGGTTTCTGCGCATATGTCGTATAAAGATCCCAATGGTAACTGGCGAAATATTGGCAGTAATACGGCAGTGAAGTTGCCGCGATGCAAACAGCCGACATATCTTGATGGTATGGGACATCGTGAGGCAGCGGATGATTCATTTGTGATGTCCTTAGTTCTGGAAGATAGTTTTGCATTTGATCCAGAAGCACGATTTTATCCGGCATGGATGGATGATACCATTTCGACATTCTGGGAGCAGTTAAATCAAGGAAGTCGGAATCGTCGTTTTCGTATTCAGATTTCGGCAAATGCTACTGGTGATGAAGACGCATTAACAGTTACCAGCCCTAGTTTTTCAAAAGATCAAATGCTTACTGCGCTTGAGCAGCGTTTAGATTATATGTCCAATCAACTTCTAAGAATGTCGCTTGATCGTTTTGATCAAGAATTTGCAAAAAGTGATGGTAGCCAAAATGAGACAGACTATGATGCTCCAAAGGGACGCTTATGGTATGGGTTTTATATTGCTGCATCGCACCTATATGCAGATGTAGAGGTTCATAACTTGATGGAAAGTAGTGATCGCCATACAGCAACATTGCTTTTGCAAGCAACCTTTAATGATGGAAGTAATGCTGAAATTGGCCGCCAAGAAATGCTGCTTGGTAGTTTAGGTATCGATGAAACACATGCCAATAATATTGATTCACGTTCTATTGGTAAAATTAGTTTTATTGCTAATGAGTTACCTAACCGTCGTTTCACTCTCAATAATTTAATGAATATGACAGGTGTTCGGGTTGTGACTGAGCCTCAATGGGCGGGTCCAATAGGTAATGGTACAATTGCACAAATCACAGATCCAGCGCAGCTAGCCAATATTAAACGATTTGTAGAATTTTCAGCCCGTATGAGACAAGTTGCAGGTGGTCCGGTGGGATTAACAAGTGCAGATCGTTATGCTTCTTTAGCGGGACAAAGAAATGCAGGCGAAAGGCCATGGATGGAATATGCCTATCAGTCGGTAAATAATTTTCTCAATCAACGTTATGCAGAGTTTGTAAGGTTGCATCGTATTTATATGCAATTTAAACTTGCTACCGGTGGAACTGTACTGGATCAGTTAGATAGTTATGTTAGAAGTAAATACACAGGCAATCGTTCACTATATTATCGTAACCCAAATGAAGGGCCATCCTTTACAACAACGAATGGTTCATCACGTCCTGAGTTAAGGCCACGTGTGTTTGAGCTTAGTCAGAGTCGTACCAATATAGGGGCGTCGTTTATTTCGGCGTTGTTGAACCCGCAGTTATCGTTTCGTATTGATCCGGCGTTGCTGCCATTAAATCAAGCAAATCTTAATGAAAGTAGCAGAAGGGCCTATATTCCTGGTGTAAATGGCTGGGTGTATGCAAAAAGTACAAGGGTGGATACTGATTTTGCATTACGTCAATTTGATGCGAATCCAGATATGCAAGATGCCTATCGACAACTAACTGGATCACGAGGTTCGCATGCAAGGCTCTCTACTGAGCTTGCTCAAAATATTCGGACAGGTGAATTTGAAGGAACCAAAGGCAGAGTATTTGAAGAAGTGATGATTAAGCCACGGTTAATGCAAGATGCAGTTGCATTGGGTGAAATGCGGGATCGGGGTACTGGCCAGAAGTTATTTACCAAAATTTTAGTGCTAGATGGCACTCAGATATATGCTGAGGGGATTCGGTCACGAAAAACATCTTCGGGTGAGCTTACTGACGGTATGGTTTTAGGTTTTAGAAATAATCAATGGCATATTCTTTCTATTGCAGAAGCTAAGTCGGGTGTGTCAGGGGCAAATGATCTTTTTGACCAGTATAATAAAGATGTATTTAGATTACAAAATTCACGTATTCGTTTGCAAAAATTAACTCCCCAGCAACAACAAATATTAGGTATCACTAGCAGGAGGCATGTTTTTCAACCAGTTGGTGATGCAGGTGGTTTGGTGGCAGATTTTAATAACCCGTATTTATACCAATCATTTGTAGTAAGTGATGCAGATATTAAATTGCCACGTCCGAAGGCAAATGAGCCACAGCATACGCGTATGATTCGATTTGCATTAGAAAATAATGTTAGGCGTTCACGTATGACACAAGAAAACGTTGAATCAATTACTGATATTTTATTCAAACAAGCAGGTATAAAACCAACAGCGTGGCATGAGCGTAATTTGGATTATGCAAATTTTATACGTATTACGCGCCGTTCATTACGAGGGCAAGATATGCCACCTCAAGATGAATTAGATCGTAAGTTTGCAAATGGCGAACGGTTTAATCCTGAAACCAAAAGATGGCAGCGAGTGTTTGATGCATGGGAGCAGCCTGTCAGAAGTGTTGATCAGATCGTTCAAGATGCTGTAGCTTTTTACAAAACACGGCATAATGGACAAGAACCCGATGATACAATAAAGGCTAGGTATAGAGCGAATGCTGAAGCCGGAAAGCGTTTTAATCCAACTACACAAAATGGTTCATGGCCAGGGGTAGGAACACTGCAAAAAGAATATCGAGCGTTTATTATTCATCCTAATGATGTGTCTTTGTCGCAAGATGAATTGCGTGTGTGGCTTAAACATAGTGGCAAAATTCCTGCAAGCCAGCATGATATGTTTATTCAACGTTTTTCTCAAGGTGATGCTGCCTATAATATGGAGACCGGACAATGGGAGCGATATAGCACCAAAGAGCGTGAAAAACGTCAACGTATGCGAAACCTTATCGCTCATAATCCAAATTATGCTAGTGCTTATATGGATCGTATCGCTACTGCAAATGCAGCAGGTGATGTAGCAGAGCGCGTTGCGATGGCTTTGGGAGAAACCAGTAGAATTGCTCGTGAGCGATTAAGGGTATATGTGTACTATGATGACCAGGGAGTTTATATTAATGTGATTCCTGAAGTGATTTTCCAAAATGGCCAATCACAACGTCTATCATTACCGCCTAGTATAGAAAAAGGTTTGCTGCAACGCTATTATCGTTATTCACAAAATATGTTTTGGGAAGCAGAATTGCCACCATGGTTAAATTAATGTTATCCCATGATGATTCATAATGATTGTGTTAGCTATAGTTAAAGCACATCACCTTTATGTGCAGTATAGAGTCTTGACGATTTAGCAGGAAACTATTATATAGTACCCCGTAAGTACTATATAATATAAAGTAAAATGCCATGTTTATTCAAACTCAAGAGACTCCAAATCCATCAACATTAAAGTTTATTCCTGGTAAGGTAGTGCTAGAAGACCGTACCATGCAAATAAGCAAAAAAGAACAGGCGTCTGTTTCGCCGCTGGCGGTAAAGTTATTTGATATAGATGGCGTGCAATCTATTTTCTTAGGCTCGGATTTTATTTCCATTACCAAACAAGAAGATATTTCGTGGGACATTATTAAGCACGATATTCTTGATATTATTATGGACCATTATGTCACGGAACAACCCATTTTGGCGGAAGAAAAAACAATCAAAGAGGTAGATTCTTCTTTCAATAATGCAGATCCGTTGGTAATACAAATTAAAGAATTAATTGAAACAAGGGTTCGTCCTGCTGTGGCTCAGGACGGTGGTGACATTATTTTTCATAGTTTTGAAAATGGTGTGGTGAAGTTAGAGCTCCATGGTGCTTGCTCTGGTTGCCCAAGTTCAACTATCACCCTTAAAAATGGCATTGAAAATATGCTTAAATATTATGTTCCTGAAGTAGAGTCGGTTGAGGCTGTCAATTAGTGCTACGATTACTTTTTAGCTTTTATTAAAAGTTTAATTAAATCATTTACATTAAAGATATTAACGTTAAATTAGCGTGTTCGCCAGAAACAGTATTGATGGTATTTGTTTATTTTATATACAAAATACTACCAATATAGGTAAGCGATAGCGACTATTTTTTGTTTTTGTAATAGTAAATGCTGAAAATAGAAACTTCACTATTGCGTGCTGCCTACTAGATATCTGTGCGATTAAAATTTAATTGCGTGCCAGGTGTTTGACACGTGCCGTAGGGGGAAATGAAGGGGAAAATATGAAACATCTTTTGACAAAATTAGCAGTTGCCGCACCCAGAGTATTAGGACATCTTGGATCAAGGGCGTCATCCACACAGACAGGGCCATATTATCAAGCCGGTGAGAGATTAAGTACCTTATATCCCTTTAATCAAAGAACATTTGACTCATATTATCCTCTTTTGCGAGGAATGAAAATTGATGAATCAGAATTGTTGCCTGGAAGAGTCTTATTAATGTCTAGCCCAAGAGCAATAGCTATGCCACCCAGTGAGCAGCATAATCCTTATGAAATGGTCCACATGGACGACTTTAAAGGTGAAGGAGCTGCACAAATGGCAATGTGGGAAAATTTAGCTTTGCAAGCGACGTATCGTCACATAGGTGTGGCAAATATTGAAAAATTAATGCCCAGAGAGCAATGTCCAGATGGTTCATATACACGTGATACGTCTCGTATTGTGACTAAAGTAAAGCAAAGTAAGGAAGATCCAAAAAAATGGGAACGATTAGAAACCGTTATTTGTTTGTCTCCCATGACAAAAGCAATAAGACATCCTGAACGTGACAATATTTTTGGTTTTTACAAAGAGCTGTTTTCTTTTTTAGGTTTAGGGATGTTGAAAAATCATTCTTATGCTGATGTTCCACATTCTTTAGATGATCCGTTAAATCGTATACGGTTTGAAACAATTAGACCGGAAGATGGCCGATTTGAGTTTGGAGATGTTAGATTATCTCCATTTGAACCTAACCCGTGTTTTTATGCTGGACTAGGCTCTAAAGTCGGGCCAAATGGCGAAAGTTTAGAGCCGCGTTCTACCATTGAAGGACATAAAGAGCTTCAACGACGTATGGGAATTCCGGTGATAAGCTTGCAAATGGCTGATGGGGTGATGCAGTATCATACGGATACATTGTTTGGCGTTCTTCCAGGAGGATTTGCATATGTATACCCTGGTGCATTGACACTGGAGTCTTATGCTATATTAAAAGCAAGATTTGGCGATAAGCTTATTGAAATGTCAGAGCAAGATGCAAAGCTTTTTGCAGGCAATGCAATCAATGTTATGGGACATTATGTTGTGTTACCAACTGAGGTAAGTGAGGCATTTTGTAATACCCTGCGTGAGATCGGATTTGATGTTATTCAGGTGCCAGCGCAAACCAATATTTTCTTGGGTGGTGCCTCAAATTGCATGACCAACAAACAAGCAACATTTGTTAATCCTGACGGCCCACTCATTATTCCTGGGGTTCAAGAGCGCCAAGAAAAAGGAGTTCTTGGTGGCCTTTGGGTGGTTACCATTAATCCAAAAAAAAATCTTATTTGTTTGACTCAAGGCGGTGAGGTCTTAAAGCAGTTAACTATTCCTCAGAAGCGTGAATACTCAGACCCTCAGGTGATGCTAGAATTTGCTCGAGCCACAGAAGTAATGACACAGCACGTTAAGGAACGTTGTGATCGAGCGGCTGCGGTTGGATAAAAAGTCTTAACCTATTTACTTGCAATAGCTGCCTTTTAGCATGTCATGAAGATTGGTGTAATCGCTATTGCCGGGAACCTTCTCAAGTGCATTATTTATAGCAACCAGTGCCTCTAAAGGTTTGTTGGCTTGCTGCTTTAATGTTGCTTCCCCATAATATAACTCACCCATCATGTGAGGGTCGGGGTTGTCTCTTAATGATAACATGGATGTGGCCATACTAAGCATATTAGCGGCCAAGTCATGTTGTCCTTGGCTGGCAAAATCATCAGCAAGCTTAAGCGTGTCTTTTTGGTCGTTAAGTTGATATTGATCTGCAAGTGCAGCAAAAGAAACTTCTTTGGCTGATAATGGATTGCTATATAAAACTAAAACTAATCCTATGGTGGCAATGTAAGTTGTAAGATTCATAAAATGGTTCCATATTGTGTTATACGAGTAATAACCTATGGTAGCGTTAAAAAGTTAAAAAGGGGTTAATTCTTTTACAAGTGGTGGGTGGCGAATTTTGGTTCATGGTGAGCGTTTTTGCTCTTCACTTAAAATTGAATAGCCCTTGCAATTTTACGACCTTCATTTATGCTAAATCATTCAACTGAGGGTGGTTTAAGATGAGGTTGAATACGTTCTTTAGATTAAGTGGGTCGCTAAGAAATAAAATCATATTACTTACGTGTGGTATGACATTATTTGCAGCTATTTTTGTTGGTGGCTTCAATTATATGCGAACAGTTGAGGACACTCTTGCTAGCGCAATTGAAAGCCTTGCGGGTGAAACTCGTCTTATGGCGTTGCGGTTTAAACAACCGTATGATGAAATGGGTAATGATGTATTGGTGGTTGCGCATACTCCTCCTATTCAGGGTATTATGCGTTCAATGGCAAATAATAATGTTGACCCTAAAGATGGCTCCACAACAAATTTGTGGCGTACTAGGTTAGAGACAATTTTTAAATCGATAATGGCCTCACGACCTCATTATACACAGATGCGTTATATTGGCGTGAGTGATAACGGGCGTGAGTTGGTGAGAGTGAATCGTCAAGCAAATGAATTTGTTGCAGTAAGTCCTAATGATTTACAAAGTAAAAGTAATGAGCCTTACTTTAGAGCTGCGTTAAAAACACAAGAAGGAAATATTTATTACTCTGAAGTAACGTATAACAAAGAACACGGTCAGGTTGATGGGGCGTTAATCCCAACAGTAAGAACAGTAATACCTGTGTACAACAATGATACAATATTTGGTATGATTGTGATTAATGCTGATTACCCAAATCTGCTAAGATCGATGTTTGAATCCATTAGTCCAAATAAAAATGTTTTTATTATTAATCACGTTGGTGATTATATGGAATATAAGGATGATCAGGTACAAGATTTTGAATTTCATCAAAATTATACGCATCAAGCGCCAGGGTTTGTTAATCATGTAAAAACGTCACAAAAGAACGAAATTACTTTTACAGAAGGTGATAATATAGCGTATTTCGTAAGAATGCCTGTTAATCCTGATAATAATTTAGCTTTTCTAGGTGTTTTGTTGCAAGTGCCATATGATGAATTAATGGCTGGGGCGTATGAAACGCGCAATCAGACGCTTTTACTGACAGTTATATTAGTTGTGATTGCTATTTTTGTTTCAATAACACTCACTAGCTGGCTAACCAGGCCGCTTAAAAAAATGACGGATGCTATTACTAATGCTGATAAAAATAAAAGGAATCTTAACCTTCCAACTACGCTCAATGATGAAATAGGTGAGTTAGCGAGAGCTTTTGATGCTATGACAGGAGAGCTAATAGCCAGTGAAACTAAAACAAAAGCAATTCTAGAAAATGCCAATGATGGTATTATTACTATTAATAAGAATGGTATTATTGAGGGGTATAATCCTGCATGCCAAAAAACATTTGGTTATACGGCCAGTGAGGTATTAGGCAAAAATGTTAATATTCTTATGCCAGATCCTTATCATCAAGAGCATGATGGATATTTAAATAATTACCACAACACTGGTGAAAAAAAGATTATTGGCGTTGGACGTGAAGTTGAAGCAAAACGTAAAGATGGATCCGTATTTCCTGCGGAACTCTCGGTAAGTGAATTTACAGTGGGTGGGAAGAAGTTTTTTACTGGATTTGCCCGAGATATTACGGATCGTAAGAAAGCTGAAGAAGAGATTAAGAAAGCTAATAAAGAGCTGGAAACGTTCACATATATTGCGTCACATGATTTGCGTTCGCCACTCATCAACTTAAAGGGATACAGTGCCCAGCTTGAAAAATACGTAGCAAAAATAAAACTCACTATCCAAAAAGTACTTGGTGCACTCGATAAAGATGATAAGGAGCAAATTACATTTTTGCTTGAGGAACGTATACCTGAAGCATTGGGTTTTATTAATAATGGGGTTGATAAAATGGACAGTATGACAGATGCGATTTTGCAACTGTCTCGCACAGGACGTAGGGAGTTGAAGTTTGTTAACATTAATACAAACCAATTAGTAAGAAAGTGTGCTAAAGTAATTCAGCATCAGCTGGATGAAAAAAACGGTGAAATGATTATTGGAGATTTGCCAGATATTATTGGTGACATGACGGCCATTGAACAGATATTTAGCAATTTGCTTGATAATGCGGTAAAATATCTTTCGGATGAACGTCCAGGGTCCATTGAAATAAGCGGAAAAACCAATGAAGGTGTATACAAAGGGGCATGGAAAACGTATGAATTCCAGATAAAAGATAATGGACGTGGTATTGATGAAAAAGATTTTGATAAAGTATTTGCCGTATTTCGTCGTGCTGGAAGCTCTGCAGGAACAAAAGGTGAAGGTATGGGGCTCAATTATGTGAAGTCACTTATCCAGCGACATGGTGGTGATATTCGTTTTACCTCAAAACTTGGCGAAGGCACAGTGTTTACATTCACTATTTCTAAACAAATTGTACAAATAAAAACGGAGGATACGAGTGTCTATGAGT
>CALCTU010000109.1 GCA_937907045.1 uncultured Alphaproteobacteria bacterium | reverse complement strand
GCTGGATATGGTACCAAAGACCATCAGGTTGGGTTGTCAGATCACGGTGTTTGTATGCATCACCGTAAAAGTTTTAAGCCTATTGCTAACTTGTTGCAGACATCTACTTGTATTTAAGGTCTATTGGCGCTATTGTCTCGTCTTCCTTGTGTAATAAATAATAGACTTTTTCTATGTCTGCATCTTTAGCTTCTTCGGCCACTAACACTAGTACCAACGCACTGACTGATTTGAAAGAATATTTGTCTGCAGATATTGGGCAGGTGGATGCGTGCATGCTGAAGATGGCAGGAAGTTATGTGCCGCTTGTAAGTGATCTGTCCAAATACACCATGTTTGCTGGCGGTAAACGACTAAGGCCTTTACTTTGTTTGGCTGCAGCAAGGTTATGCGGTTACCAGGGTGATGCTCATATTGATTTGGCTGCATCTGTAGAATGCATGCATACGGCTACACTGCTTCATGATGATGTAGTGGATGGGTCGTTGATGCGGCGTGGCAGAGCTACTGCAAATGATCAGTGGGGAAACAAAGAAAGTGTACTGGTGGGTGATTTTTTGCTGGGGCGTGCCTTTGATTTAATGAAAGCAGC
This sequence comes from uncultured Alphaproteobacteria bacterium, assembly GCA_937907045.1. GTDB lineage: Bacteria > Pseudomonadota > Alphaproteobacteria > Rickettsiales > UBA6187 > CALCTU01. The sequence continues at coordinate 11,708 of CALCTU010000109.1, read as the reverse complement.
TAGATCGCTGCAGGTTTATGAAATTCTTTCTCATGCTTCGATGGTTATTTCTGAAGGTGAGGTCTTGCAGCTTACAGTGCAAGGCGATTTATCGGTGCCACGAGAGACTTATTTTAAGGTAGTGGAAGCTAAGACTTCAGTATTATTTGCCGCTGCTTGTCAGGTGGGTGCGGTTATAGCAGATGCTGGTGATAAGAAAATAGAAGCACTGCGTCAATATGGCTATTATTTGGGAATGGCATTTCAAATTATTGATGACACACTCGATTATGCCGCTGATGTTAATGCCCTGGGTAAACGTATTGGTGATGATTTTAGAGAAGGCAAGGTGACGTTACCCTTGTTAATTGCATATGAAACGGCATCGCAAGAGGATCAGGCATTTTGGCAGCGGACTATTACTAAAGGCGAGCAAACTGAGTCTGATATCATCACTGCAATTGAGTTGATTAAGCATACTGGTGCAGTGGAAGCTTCGATGGCGGTTGCAAATCAATTTATTGAAAAAGCACGTGATTCATTGACGCTCTTTGATCATAGTGAGCTTAAAGATAAGCTCATTGCGGTATTAGATTTTGTCATCAGGCGTAGTTTTTAACGGATAAATAGTCCAACCAGTTCCAAGTGGTTACTCCAATAAAATTGATCAATAGGCGTAACTGAGGTCAGCTTATAACCAGCGCTAAGGAGTTGTTTTGCATCGCGCTCAAATGTAGATGGGTTGCACGAAACCATACAAATGGCATGGATTTTTTGGTGACTGGATAATTGTTTGATTTGAGCTTGAGCCCCAGTTCGGGGTGGATTAATGACCACAGCATCAAACCGGTTAAGTTCGTGTTCTTTAAGTGGACGTGCAAATAAGTCTCGGGTTGATGTTCTGATTTTATGGTTCAGGTCATGTTTGGTGGCTGCGTTATGGGCAGCTAAAGACATTGCTTCGTTTACCTCAAATGCTTCGATGGATATTGCCTGAGAGGCAAGCGCAAAGCTGTATGTTCCGCATCCAGAAAATAAATCGGCAATGTGACGGCAGTCTTTTAAATAATTTAATACGCAAGAGATAATGGCGTCTTGTCCAGTTGCAGTTGCCTGCAAAAAAGCACCCGCTGGAAGGTCTATAGTGACACCAGCTATTGTGATGGTAGCGTTGTTACGGTCAAAAAAAGTGTCTGGGTAGTTTAGGGCATCATGTTGCTGACTAATGCGTACGCAGTGATGCGTTTCACCAAAGGTAGCAAGTAATGTTTTTTCGTGAGCTTTAAGTGGTTTTTGTGTTGCAATAACCATGTCAATGCCGTGTTCAAGCGATGTGACTTGAATGGATTTAATGACACTTGGTTTTTTAAATGCATTAAGGCAATCATGAAATGCTGGCAGCATATCCATAATGGCCGTATTGCAGATAAGGCATTGGCTAATATGAACTACGTCATGGCTTTGTGGCGCATAAAAACCAAGATTTACAACAGCTTTATTAACGGATACTTTTAATTCTGCTCGTCTGCGTGTGCCTTGGCCAATGGTAATTAGCGGAGCAATGATGGATGGGGTGAGGCCTAATCTGGAAACAATACGATCTATGATGTGATGCTTGAATGCTTGGTAGTCAGTACTATCAAGATGTTGTAAACTACATCCTCCGCATTGGCCATAATGAGGGCAAGGAGCGTTAGTTGATGGTGCTATCTGGTTTGTCATGGAGCGGTTATACTAGTAAATCTATTGAATAGGCAAATTTATAATTGTATATACGCTTTCATGAACAAATATGATGTTATTATTATTGGAGCTGGTGCGGCTGGTCTGATGTGTGCAATTGAGGCCGGCAAGAGAAGTCGTCGTGTGTTGCTGCTTGATCATTCATCTCATATTGGACAGAAAATTCGGATATCGGGTGGAGGCCGATGTAATTTTACAAATATCCACACATCGGCGGCAAATTACATTTCTTGCAATCCGCATTTTTGTAAATCAGCCTTGATGCGTTTTACACCGTATGATTTTATTGATTTGCTTGAAAAGCATCATATTTCCTATCACGAGAAAACATTAGGGCAATTATTTTGTGATATTTCAGCAAAACAAATTATAGGGATGTTGCTTACAGAGTGTGAACGTGCAGGGGTGACAATAAGAAAAGAGGTGTCGGTTGCACGCCTTTGTCATCAAGATGGTATTTTTAAAATTTACACTAGCAATCATGATCACGAGGTGGTTGAAAGCCAATCATTGGTGGTGGCAACCGGTGGTTTGTCGATTCCCAAAATAGGGGCTACTGGTTGGGGGTATGATGTGGCACGGCAGTTTGGCATAAAGGTTATACATCCCAAGCCAGCGCTTGTACCGTTGACGTTAGATGGTCAAACGCTTCAAGAGCTTAGCCAGTTATCGGGCGTTTCGTTAAATGTCATTGTTACTTGTGGTAACACAAGCTTTGAGGAAGCATTGTTATTTACTCATAGGGGATTAAGTGGGCCCGCTATTTTGCAAATTTCATCCTATTGGAAAGAGCAACAAGATATCGTGATTAACTTGGTGCCTGGTCATGATGTGTTTGCCGTATTAGAACAAGCAAAGAAACAGCGTCCCAAACAAGATATCCTCAAGCTGATTGAAACGCTTTTGCCCAAACGACTAGCACAGTATTTATGCCAAACACATCAGATTCATGGTCAGTTGGCACAAGTTTCAAAGCATGGGCTTAAACAGATTGCTACATTGCTGAGTGCATGGCGTTTAACCCCAAATACAACAGAAGGGTACCGTACAGCAGAAGTGACTATAGGCGGTGTTGATACTAATGAGCTTTCATCCAAGACATTTGAGGCCAAGAAGGTAAAAGGTCTCTATTTTATTGGTGAGGTTGTTGATGTGACGGGTCATCTTGGGGGATTTAATTTTCAATGGGCGTGGTCTTCAGGCTATGCTGCTGGGCAGTATGTATAATTTTATGAGGGCTGTTTCCAGGTAGTTACGGTGGACAGAGGTTTTATTGTAAGATAAACTAGCTGCCAGTGATGCGTAAGTCACACATTGCCTAAGACCTTTGCATAATACGTTTTTACAAAGAAATACTAATATAAAGTGAGAAAACATGTCACTGCTAATCAAGTGGTTTAGTTTGTTGTTGATGTGTGCATGGCTGTTTGCCAGTGCTGCATTTGCGTTTACGTTGCCTTTGATAGAGAATAGATCTTCGTTTGAGTTGCAGTTTGATGATGTCTCGTATCAAGAGAAATTAACGCCATTGATTACAGAGCAGTTAACACGTTATCGCTCTGATGCGGAAAAGTCGACTATTGAGACTTCACGCTCTAAACAAGCCAAAGCTGAACAAGAAGTAATTACTAAGTTACTTCGTTCGGAAGGATTTTATGGGGCTAAAGTAACGCATTCTATAGAAGATGAGGTGGTTACATATCATTTGGTGACTCAAGATCCGTACTATATCAGTGAAACTTACTTAGAAAGTGATCTTAAGAATGTTCCTGAGATTGCTAGTTTTGGGATAAAAAAAGGTGATATTTTTAAGGCTAAGGCGTTGATTCATGCGATCAATGAGGTGAAGGTGTATCTTGAAGAGCATCATTGTTTATGGCAGATCAATGTTACTTACGATGCAAGGGTGGATCATGCGCGCAAAACAGCATCAGTAAGGCTAATCATTGCTCCAAGTGACGAAGTGGTATTTGGTGCGATGACATTATCTGGGCTTACCTCAGTTGATTCATCTTATTTAAAGCCAAAATTAGGTATTCAAGAGGGGACATGCTTTAAACGGTCCAAGGTTGAGAAGGCTCGATTAAATTTGTTTAAAACAAATTTAATCCGCAGTGTGAATGACGTTAAGCACAAACAAGGTAAGAACGTTGATATTGTCTTTGAATTAGCTGAAAAAGATCACCGTACTATTAAAGCAGGTGCAGGAGTGAGCTCGGATGAAGGGTTTAGTATTTCGGGTGGTTGGGAGCATCGCAATTTTATGGGAAGGGCTCAGAAGCTTGAGGTTAATACACGGTTATCGGAGTTATTAAGAGTTATTGATGCAAATCTTACTGTACCAGCTTTTTTAAGGACGGATCAGCAGTTAGTGGTGGAGGGAGAGATTTCTCAGGAGTATTTTGAAGCATTTGAGGCAACCAGTATCGGAGCATCTGTAGGAATTAAGCGTAAGTTAAGCAAGCATCTAACTGCATCTGCGGGAAGTCGAGTGGATATCACTCATGTTAAAAATAGCCAAGATGATGAATCTTTTGGACTTGTTTCATTTCCTTTTGGTGTTGATTATGATACCCGTGAAAATATATTGAATGAAAAAAATGGCTATTTGCTAAGTGGAAAATTTTCTCCTTACGTGAATGCGTTTGATGCCAATATTGTATTTTTTAAAACCAGTATTGGAGGAAGTGCATATTATACTCCGTCAGATGTTGTGCTTACTCCAACATTTGCGGTGCGAACAGCGTTGGGGTCAATTTCAGGGCAAAATACAGACGACATACCTGCTGATGAACGGTTTTACACCGGAGGTGGTGGTTCAGTGAGGGGGTATGCTTTTCAGAAATTAGGGCCACTTGATGGTGATGACCCAACAGGGGGGAGGTCGTTCTCGGAAGTTTCATTTGAATCGAGGCTTAACTTCTCAAAAGAGTGGGGTGGTGTATTATTTGTTGATGGTGGTAATACCTATGAAGATGTGTTGCCTGATTTTGAAGAAGATATTCGATGGGCTTATGGTATGGGTGTTCGATATTATACGGATTTTGCACCCATTCGATTTGATATCGCTTTTCCAATCGAACCTAGATATGGAATTGACGATAAGTTCCAGTTTTATGTGGGTATTGGGCAGGCCTTTTGATGATGATATTAAAAAAATACATCCTATGGTTTTTCGTTTTATTGGTTGGTGTTGTGATGATGGTTGCAGCGTTGTTGGCAACGATTGCACTCAATGCTGAATTTAGGGTGTGGTTAACCAATACGGTAATCCATTATGCAGCACAGGAAACAGGTTATACGCTTAGTATTAAAGCATTGGATTTTTCGGATATTAAGCATTTGAATATTAAAGGTATTGAGGTGGAAGGTCCTCATGTTATTTCTATTGAAGAGATGTCATTGGTATGGAACCTGGATCAGTTTTTTGAAGGACAGGTTGATATTGGTGAATTACGTATTACTAATGTGGTGGTTGATACTCACCGGGTTAAAGATCTTAGCAGTGCATTTACAGTAAGTGGGTTATGGTATGCGCCCAGCATTAATGGACATGTTCAAGCCAATGCAGTAATTGATACGGTACCATTATCGTTTTATTTTAAAGGCAGCAGTGCTGGTGAAGATGTGGTTGTGGAACATGTAAAACTAGTGCACCAAGACGGTGAATCAGTAGAATTAAAAGGGCATTATCGTGATGGTAATATGGACTTTGTAATCAAGACAGATGCATTTTCCACAAAAGTACTTTCTGATCTTGGTGTGGGTATAAAGCCCGGTAAAATAAAGGCTAATATTGCTATCAAAGGACATGAAAGCGATCCGGTGGTAAGCGGTTATCTTGCACTTACAAGTAAAGTCCTAAGCAAAAAACAAAACTATGTTATAAAAACGCGTATTGAGCTAAGTACCGTAAAGTCCATAACGCGTGCAAACATTCAATTTTATCATGATGCTACTAAGCTTGGCTATGTTGAGGTGTCATTACCACTGAAGACATATCTTCATTATGATGGTCCGCAAGATTATTTTCCTGTAAAAGGTACTCTAACTTCACAGGTGGATCTAGCGCATATTCAGGCATTTCTTAGTCTTGACTCTCATAATATAAAAGGAAATTTTATATCTAACCTTATAGTTAGTGGTACACGTAATAAGCCTATAGTTGAAGGAAGTGTTGAGCTTAAAAGTGGCTATTACGAAAATACGGATATAGGTGTTGGGCTGTATGATGTGACGATGAATGCCAATGCTCAGCCAAATGGTGTGGCCACACTAACAGCACGTGCTACAGATGGTCAAAAAGGAGTACTTTTGCTGTCTGGAAATGCTGATTTTTTTGCTAAAACACAGGATGCTGTTAGTGTTAAACTTACTGTTGATAATGCAAAACTACTACGGCGCACCGATATAGACGGTCAGTTAAGTGGTGATTTGCTATTGGCCGGTTCATTGCGCGAGTTGTTTTTAAAGGGTGCACTTACCGTTATGCCATTGGCTATTAACATTAACTCTCTATTAACAGAGGGTATTCCTTCGGTACAGGTTACAGAGGTACGGCAAGGTGATAATGTTTATGTGAAGGCCTCATCATCTGCGCCAGATTCTGCGATGCCAGTGATCAAGATGGATATTATCATTAAAGCAGACCGCCGAGCCTTTTTAAGAGGACGTGGGCTTGAGGCAGAGCTTGAAGGTAATATTAATATTACCGGAACGTTAGCTCAATCTTTCTATAGCGGTGTTTTTAAAACCATACGTGGAAGTTATGAGATCTTGGGAAAGAAATTTACCATTAACCAAGGGACCGTTCGTTTTGAGGGAGAGGCGTTTTCTTTGGCGATTTCTGGGGTGCATAAAACCAAAGAAATTCAAGTTACCGCACAAATATCGGGTGCATTGGAAGATTTGGAACTGACGTTGTCCTCAAATCCCTCTATGCCCCAAGATGAAATTATTTCCCATTTATTGTTTGGAAAATCTTCAGCCAAAATAACGCCATTACAAGCAATTAAACTTGCTAATGCTGTACGCAGCCTTAAAAATGGAGGACAAAGTATGTTTGATCCATTGGGGACTGCAAGGGATGTGTTGGGAGTTGATTCGATCTCAGTTGAATCAGAACAGGTAGGTGATGAACAAGAGGTAACCGTTGGTGTTGGTAAATATATAAGCGAAAGAGTCTATCTTGAGGTAGAAAAAGGCAGTGATCCGTCTAAGCCATTAAAAGGAAAGGTGGAAATAGAAGTGACGCCTCATTTGAACGTGGAAAGTTCTACAGGTAATAATGCAGGTCTGGGTGGTGTGGATCTTCAGTTTAAATATGATTATTAAGAGCACCTCAAGCGTAAGGTCTTTGATTCGTAAACGGATTTTATATTAACTGAGATAGTTGTGTTGAATTTTGGTGCTGTTTATGTTACAAAACGCGCCATGAAAAATCGTTTTACTAGTTGTAAGCCAATAGATCAAACCCGCGTGGTAGTTGCCATGTCTGGCGGGGTGGATAGTTCTGTGGTTGCTGCCATGTTACATGATGAGGGCTATGAAGTTATTGGTGTAACCATGCAGCTTTATGATCATGGTGTAGCACTTGAGAAAAAAGGTGCGTGTTGTGCTGGTAAAGATATTTATGACGCGAAGCGAGTGGCCCAGCAGTTAGGTTTTAAGCATTATGTGCTTGATTATGAGTCGGTATTTAAACAAGAAGTGATGGATGATTTTGCAGATAGTTATTTGCGAGGTCAAACACCGATTCCGTGCGTTAAATGTAATCAGTCAGTCAAATTTCGTGATTTGTTTAAAATGGCGAAAGATTTGGGTGCTGATGCTTTGGCTACAGGGCATTATGTGCAACGTATTGATAATAATGGTAATATTGAGCTTCATCGCGGAGCAGACACAAGTAAAGATCAAAGTTATTTTTTATTTGCAACCACTAAAGAACAGCTTGAATATGTTCATTTCCCGTTGGGTGGTATGGATAAAGCACAAACAAGACAATTGGCGCTTAAATATCATTTAGAAGTGGCAGATAAGCCTGATTCGCAAGATATCTGTTTTGTGCCCGAAGGTGGGTATGCAAGTGTAATAGCCAAAATGCGCCCTGGCGCATTAGATCCAGGAAAAATTGTGCATATAGATGGCAGAATCTTAGGTGATCATGAAGGGATTATTCATTTTACGCGTGGTCAGCGCCGAGGGCTTGGAGTGGCTGTTGGGGAGCCACTTTATGTAGTGGATATTAACCCAGACACAAAAGAAGTAGTGGTAGGTCCGGAGTCTGCGTTGGGTCAAACTGACGTTATGGTTCAAGATGTTAACTGGTTGGGGGCAGAAGATGCATTAATTGCTTCTGAAGGAGTTTCGGTTAAGGTTAAATTACGTTCAGCAACCATGCCAGTGGATGCCATTTTCCGTGCAAATGACCGTAAAGGAGGGGTTGTGATACTACATACTCCTGATAAAGCAGTTGCTCCCGGTCAGGCGTGTGTTATGTATGATGGCTCCAGAGTATTGGGAGGTGGTTGGATTGCCTAATATACTCTTTTTTCAAAGAAATGGTATGGCGCTGAAGATGTCACTAGGGTTGTCGTGCTCGTTAAGCTTGCGCAAAGCATCAGACTATCGCTGTTTGCGCTTTGATACTGCGCTGTAAATAAAGTTGCCTTTTGGCTTTATTTGCAACGCTATATCCCGATTAATTAACGAAAAATTAACTAATTTTCTCTATACTCTAGTGAAGGATATATATCATTACTAGGGTAGCATGCATGAATTTTAAAACCGCAGTTCATTCAGATGAATATGTGATATGGCTAGAGGGTAGAACCGCGGCTGATGATTGTCAGCGTATCACTGAAATTGCTCGCCAGTTTATTGATAGTCCGTGTTGTGAGCTTATTTTGGACTTTGAAAAGCTCGTTATACTTGATTCGTTAGGTTTAAGTATCATTTTGCTTGTTCAGAATGAACTAGAAGGTAAAGATAATAAAAAACTATTGCTGCGTAACCCATCTGGTAAGGTTAAGGCAATGTTTAAAAATTTTAACATCGACAAAGTGGTTGATGTTCAATGGTAGTGACTTATTAATTCAGTAAAGATAAGGTCAGGTAGGTAGCTAGTGAAAGATATTGGGGCATCATTAAAATCTCTTTCCATTCTTATTGTTGAGGATGTTTTATTCACACGTCAAGTGCTCTCTTCTATTTTTGAAGAAGAGGGTTTTAATGATATTCGGATGGCTGAGAATGGTAAAGAAGCCCTAGAGCAAATTGAAGAACGTGCGCCAAACTTGGTCATTTTAGATGTTAACATGCCAATAATGGATGGGTATGAGTTTTTAAAAATCTTGCGTGTCAATAAATCGCAATCTTCAATTCCTGTGTTAGTGCAGACGGTGAATGCAGAGCCCGAACAAATTGCTTCTATTTTTGAAGCCGGTGCCACTGATTACATTATTAAGCCTGTGGATCATAGAGAATTACTGGCTCGTGCTTATGCACATTTGGAGCGTCAAATTATGGTTAGGCAATTAGAAGATTACCAAATGCGCGTTCAGGAGGAATTGTCGTCTGCTAAAAAAATGCAAGATATTTTGATGCCCATGGACACTAACCTTTGCCGGTTAGAAGAACGTTACAATATCGATATAGAGTCATTTTGTAAGACATCTTCAGAACTTGGAGGTGATTTTTGGGGAGCATTCCCTATTTCTGACGATAAAATGGGCTTATATATTGTGGATTTTTCAGGGCATGGTTTATCAGCCGCACTTAATACTTTTCGGCTGCATGCACTCATGACCACGTACCAAGATTTATCTGATGTCCCAGAAGCGTTTATGACTGAAGTCAATAAGGCATTAGTGCCTGTGTTGCAAGTTCAAGACTTTGCAACAATGTTTTATGCTGTGATGGATATGTCAAACAATAAACTATTTTACATAACTGCTTCTCACCCTGATGTAATCTTATTAAGAAAAAATGGTTCAGTGGAAACCTTGCCATTGGGTAATGGTCTTGCAGTAGGTATCTTAAAAGACTTGAAGTATACGGTTCAAGAGGTTGATTTTCATCAAGGAGATGCATTATTTTTATACAGTGATGCTCTGATTGAAACGAAAACAGAGCACAAAGATTACCTAGAGTTAGATAAGCTCGTTGATTTTTTTGAGAGTAATATAAAAAATGCTTCAGATGATAGTTATAAGCATCAACAAGCCTTTAATCGTCTTGTCGCTATGTTCCAAGATGATTATATGGACACGTTAGATGATGATTTAACGATGAATTTATATGTTCGTAAATAGTCTTTTTTTGGGTAAATAGTGCGCAAAAGAATAATCAACAATTAAAAATTAAGGTTCAAAAATAAAGAACTTTGTACGATTACTTTGTTCAGACATTTTTGACATTTTATACGCCATGCTTTACTATGGTAGAAGGACAATGAATGGTTAAAAAATTAAGGAGAGGTCGTTATGCAAGTAAGCGTTACTGGACAAAAAATCGATATTGGTGCTGCGTTAAAAGATCATGTGGAGTCTACATTAATTGAGTCAGTGACGAAGTATTTTGAACAAGCAGTGCGTGCTGATGTGGTGTTCTCTAAGTCGCGTTATTTGTTTAAAGCCGATATTCTAGTAAATGAAGGTACCGGAACAAAAGTTTTGGTAAAAGCTAACGCTGAAGATGGTGATGTATATGCTGCATTTGATCAGGCGTGCGATAAAATTCGTAAGCGTTTGCGCCGATATAAAGATCGTATAAAAAACCATCATAAAGATGCTGGAAAATCAGCTCATACATATTCAGCAAAAGAATATACTTTGTCGTCAAAAGAAGAAGATCATAACCATGATCAAGAAAAGCAGTCTCCATTAATTATTGCTCAAGAACAATCTCATCTAGAAATGCTTAGTGTTTCTGATGCGGTTATGCGAATGGACCTTGGAGAATTACCGGCATTGATGTTTGTTAATAAAGAGACTAAGCATATGAATATGATATACCGCAGAGCGGACGGTCATATTGCATGGATTGACTCCGATGGTGTTGGTGTTACGGCTGATAATGCTGCGTAAATAGTGTGACGGTTAAGAAAAGCACTCAATTATGAAGTAATTTGGTATATTTAAAAAGGGCCTCAATATTGAGGCCCTTTGTTATTTGTGGTACGTATAACTCCAATAGTGGCTTTATTTATATTGGGTAGTTATACGGTTTCTAGCTCGCCATTTTCTTCTATCATCTTGTCTACTTCTGCAAATACATCATCCCATTTTCCTGCTGTTGATGCTTTTGTATATTCGGTGACACGGTTTTCGAAGAAGTTTGCATGTTCTACGCCATTAAGAATTTCGTCAAGCCAGGGTAGAGGGTTCTTTTTGATGCGATGAACTGGCTGTAATCCAAGCTGCATTAGGCGACGGTCGCCAATATAACGAATATATTTTTTGACATCCTCTGCTGTTAGACCCTGTAAATCTCCCATTTCAAATGCAAGGTCAATAAAGGCGTCTTCATGGCTGATGATGGTAGAGCAAGCAACATAAAGTTCTTGCTTGAGTTCGTCTGTCCAAATTTCTGGGTTTTCGCTCACAAACGTTTTAAATAGTCGGATGATGGAGTTAGTGTGCAGGGTTTCATCGCGTACCGACCAGGTAACAATTTGTCCCATGCCTTTCATTTTATTGAAGCGAGGAAAGTTCAACAAAATAGCAAAAGAAGCAAAAAGCTGTAGGCCTTCTGTAAACGCTCCAAATACTGCCATTGTTTTGGCAATATCGGGTTTGCTATCTACATTAAAGCCCTGCATATAATCATATTTGTCTTTCATTTCTTTATATTCAAGAAATGCCATATACTCTACTTCTGGCATGCCAATAGTATCTAATAGGTGTGAATATGCAGCAATGTGAACTGTTTCCATATTGGAAAATGCTGCTAACATCATTTGTACTTCGGTAGGCTGAAAGATGCGG
>CALCTU010000108.1 GCA_937907045.1 uncultured Alphaproteobacteria bacterium | reverse complement strand
GGTGGTAAAGGTGGTGCAGAAGATAAAATTGAAGCTATGAAATCAGCCGGTATTGCTGTATCAGATTCACCTGCCGGTATCGGTAAAACTATGAAGGCATTGTTAAACGGATAGAGGTATCCATGACGAACTTTGAGCAATCAAGCCCTTTCTTTGGTACAAACGCAACGTTTGTTGAGGAGCTTTATCAGCGATATATGCAAGATCCAAACTCTGTTGACGAGAGTTGGCAGTCGGTATTTTCTTCTATGGGAGATACCTTAGAAGGGTTATTAAAGGATAGCCAAGGGGCTTCTTGGTCGCCAAAAGCGTCAAGGGTAATAGGTGTTCGTGCTGTTGATGAAGAAAAAAGTAAAAAAACGAAGCCTGGAGATCCAAAGGCTTTGGCCAAGGCATGTCAAGATAGCATTAATGCGTTGATGCTTATTAGGGCGTTTAAGGTTCGAGGCGGATTACTTGCCGATTTAGATCCGCTTGGATTAGAAGGGCGTATTGCTCACCCAGATTTGGATCCTGCGACATATGGTTTTACGGAAGACGATTTTGACAGGGATATCTATATTGGTGGTGCTTTGGGTTTAGAAAAAGCAACATTGCATGAGCTACTAGGGGTGTTAAAGCAAACCTATGCCTCCAAAATTGGTGTTGAGTTTATGCACATGCCAGAATTAGAGAGGCGTGAATGGATAGCCACCCGTATGGAAAAAGTACGTGGTAAGCCGACCTTAAACGCCAATCAAAAAAAGGCCATTCTTGAAGATATTATTAAAGTTGAAGAGTTTGAGCAGTTTTTACATAAGAAGTTTCCAGGTGCGAAACGTTTTTCTGCCGAGGGTGGAGAAGCAACGTTTGCTGCCATGGAACGTATTATTGAGCGTGCGGCACAACTTGGTCAAAGAGAAATTATTATTGGCATGCCTCACCGCGGACGTTTGAACGTTCTTACCAAAGTGATGGGACGCCGCTATGCGTCAATGCTTTCAGAATTTCAAGGAAACCAATCACATATTAGTGAAGATATGGATGCTTCCGGTGACGTAAAGTATCACCAAGGTGCTTCCAATGATCGCGATTTTGATGGTAAGCATATTCATTTATCATTATGTGCTAACCCCTCGCACCTAGAGGCGGTTAATCCCGTAGTGGCAGGCCGTGTGCGTGCGAAGCAAGATCAGTTTAAAGATACTGATCGTAAGCAGGTAATGGGGTTGTTACTTCATGGTGATGCAGCATTTTGTGGACAAGGTGTAGTTCCAGAGACCTTTGCGTTAAGTGACTTAGAAGGGTACGACACTGGTGGTGTGATGCATATTATTGTTAATAACCAAATTGGTTTTACAGCAAGTCCTAAAAATAGTCGTAAGTCGCCCTATCCTTCTGATGTAGCAAAAGGAGCGCATGCACCTATATTTCATGTAAATGGTGATGATCCAGAGGCAGTTGCGTTTGTAAGTGAACTGGCTACCGAATTTAGACAAGAATTTGGTGCTGATGTAGTGGTAGATGTATTTTGTTATCGTAGATACGGACATAATGAAGGTGATGAGCCATTTTTCACCCAACCAATTATGTATAACAAGATCAAGAAGCACCCAACTCCCATGCATGTTTATGCAAACCAACTGATAAGTGAAGGGGTAATAACAGAGGCAGAATTTGAAGGTATGCGTAAAGAGTTCCATGCCTTTTTAGAAGAAGAATTTGTTGCTGCTCAAGATTATGGTGCCGATGAGGCAGATTGGTTAAAGGGTAGTTGGAGTAACTTTAGAAATCCAGAACGTGGTGCCAAAAAAGACGTAGATACTGGAGTAAGCAAAAAGAAACTTATTCAATTAGGGAACGCTCTTGCTGTATATCCAGAGGATTTCAATATTCATAAGAAACTTATTCGTTTGATGGAATCTAAAAAAGAAATGATGGCTTCAGGCAATGGTCTGGACTGGGCTATGTGTGAAGCACTTGCCTTTGCATCGCTTCTTTCAGAAGGTCATAATGTTAGACTATCAGGGCAAGATTCAACACGTGGAACTTTCTCGCATAGGCATTCGGGGTTAGTGGATCAAAAAAATGAATCGCGTTACTACCCACTCAATAATTTAGGAATGGATCAGGCTCATTACGAGGTCATAGACAGTAACCTATCTGAATATGCGGTACTTGGTTATGAGTATGGATATTCACTTGCAGAGCCAGGGAGCTTGGTGCTTTGGGAGGCTCAGTTTGGTGATTTTGCGAATGGTGCTCAAATTATGTTTGACCAATTTATTTCGTCTAGTGAAATAAAATGGTTACGGATGAGTGGTCTTGTGATGTTGCTTCCGCATGGTTATGAAGGGCAAGGACCTGAACATAGTTCTGCGCGCCTAGAACGCTGCTTGCAGCTTTGTGCAGAGGATAATATGCAGGTGGTTAATTGTACGACACCAGCTAATTTCTTCCACGTGTTGCGTCGCCAGATTCACCGTGATTTTAGAAAACCACTGATTGTGATGACGCCAAAATCATTATTGCGCCACAAGCGTTGTGTTTCGTCTCTGGATGACATGCGACCTGGTACATCCTTTAAGCTTGTACTTGGTGAAACAGAAAAAATAGCAGGCGATAGTAAAGTTCGTCGAGTGGTTGTATGTAGTGGTAAAGTTTATTATGAGCTACTTGAAGAAAGAGAAGCCCGTAACATCAATGACATAGTAATTATTCGCCTTGAACAATATTATCCGTTCCCAGAAGAGCAGTTGGCCAAAGAATTAATGCGCTACAAAAATGCAGAAGTTGTTTGGTGCCAAGAAGAACCGCAAAATATGGGAGCGTGGCATTTTGTTGATCGTAGGATCGAAGGTGTTCTTGCAGGTTTAGACATTGCAGCTAAACGTCCGTCATATGCTGGACGTCCAGATGCAGCGGCACCAGCAGCAGGATATATGAGCATTCATAAACGTAAACAATCTGCATTAATTAATGATGCATTAACTGTAAATTAGATAACGCAACTAGCAAGGAGTGTTTTAGCTATGAGCATAGATATCAAAGTTCCGCCTTTAGGAGAGTCCATCACCGAAGCAACCATTGCAAGTTGGACTAAGTCTGAAGGTGATTACGTACAAGCAGATGAAATGCTTGCTGAGCTTGAGACTGACAAGGTAACGTTGGAAGTGAATGCTCCAGCGGCTGGAATTTTACAAAAAATTACAGCTGGTGAAGGTGATACAGTAGAGGTTGGTGCTATTATTGGCGCTATTGATGAGTCTGCTAGTGCGCCTGCAGGCGGTGCTGAAGCTCCAAAGGCAGCTAGTGCAACATCTGCACTCAGTGCTGCTCCAACAACTGCTCCAGCATCAAGTGCTGCGGCATCTGGTACGATGTCTCCTGCAGCGCAGAAAATTGCCACTGAGCAAAATATTGCTGTTGCTTCTGGTACAGGAAAAGATGGCCGTGTAACCAAAGGCGATGTATTGGCTGCTGCCGCTGGTGGCGCAGGAGCGTCTGTGGTTGCCGACAGAGGCCCTCGTGAAGAGCGGGTACGAATGACCAAACTTCGTCAAAAAATTGCTGAGCGTCTAAAAGAATCGCAAGATACAGCTGCTATTTTGACTACCTTTAATGAGATCGACATGAGCCATGTTATGAAGCTCCGTTCGACCTATAAAGATGACTTCCTTGATAAGCACGATACTAAACTTGGCTTTATGTCTTTCTTTGTCAAAGCAGCAATCAAAGCACTTAAAGAAATTCCATCAGTAAATGCTGAATTAGATGGTAACGAGATTATTTACAAAAACTATTACGATATTGGTGTAGCAGTTGGTAGCCCACAAGGCTTAGTAGTTCCTGTGGTGCGCGATGCTGATCTTCTTTCATTTGCTGGGATAGAAAGCACTATTGTTGGTTTAGGTAAAAAAGCGCGTGATGGGAAACTATCGGTTGATGATATGATGGGCGGTACATTTACCATTTCTAATGGTGGTGTTTATGGTTCATTGCTTTCTACACCTATTATTAATCCTCCGCAAACAGGGATCTTAGGGCTTCATAAAATTCAAGAGCGTCCTATGGCTATCAATGGTGAAGTGGTAATTCGTCCAATGATGTATATTGCTTTGTCTTATGACCATCGTCTTATTGACGGTAAAGAGGCAGTTACGTTCTTGGTGAAAATTAAGGAAGCTATTGAAGATCCACAACGTCTTCTTTTAGACCTCTAATACCATAACTTACAACGCAGATAATAAATAAGGATACAACTATGTCTGAGACATTCGATTTAGTCGTCATTGGTGGTGGACCAGGTGGTTATGTTGCTGCTATTAAAGCAGCACAGTTGGGGATGAAAGTAGCTTGTGTAGAAAAACGTGGCTCTCTTGGTGGTACATGCCTTAACGTTGGTTGTATTCCTTCCAAAGCATTGCTTCATTCTTCGCACCTTTATGAAGAAGCTGCACATGGTTTTGCTAAGCATGGTATTAAAACCAAAGGCTTGGATGTTGATATCAAAAAAATGCAAAGCCATAAAGATGGTATTGTTGAAGGTCTTACCCAGGGAATTGAAGGGTTATTTAAGAAGAATAAAGTTACCTATCTACAAGGTACGGCAACCATTACTTCTGCTTCTACAGTTGAAGTAAAGCCGACTGCTAAGGGAAAGAAAAAACAAACCATTAATACTCAGCGTATTCTTATTGCTACGGGGTCGTCAGTAACACCATTGCCAGGTGTTAAGACAAATGGCACCACAATTATTACCTCAGATGAGGCTATCCATCTCAAGAAGGCTCCTAAGAAATTGGTAGTTATTGGTGGTGGTGTAATTGGGCTAGAGCTTGGCTCGGTATGGCGCCGGTTGGGTTCAGAAGTAACTGTGGTAGAATTTTTAGATAAAATTTTCCCTCCAATGGATAATGAGGTGAGTAAAGAGTGTAAGCGTATCTTTGAAAAACAAGGTATTAACTTTAAACTTGGTACAAAAGTAACGGGTGCAAAAGAAGTGACCAAAACTTCTGTAGAGCTTACGCTAGAGCCGGCAAAAGGAGAAGGTAAAGCTGAAAAAATCAAGGCAGATGCCGTATTGGTTGCTATTGGTCGTATGCCATATACAGAAGGACTAGGGCTTGATAGTGTTGGTGTGGCGTTAGATGAACGTGGACGTATTAATGTTGATGCACATTTTCAGACTAACGTACCGGGCATATTTGCCATTGGTGATGTGATTGCGGGCCCGATGCTTGCTCATAAAGCAGAAGAAGATGGCGTCGCGGCAGTAGAAATTATGGCAGGCCAGGCTGGTCATGTGGACTATAATTTACTTCCAAGTGTGGTTTATACACACCCGGAAGTGGCGATGATTGGAAAAACAGAAGAACAGCTCAAAGAAGCTAATGTTGCATATAATAAAGGCAAGTTCCGTTTTGCGGCCAATAGCCGTGCACGTTCGGTTGATGAGACCGATGGTTTTGTGAAGATATTGGCAGATAAATCTACTGACGAAGTATTAGGTGTTCATATTGTGGGTATTCAAGCAGGAACTATCATTAATGAACTGTCGGTGGCCATGGCATATAAAGCTTCTTCAGAAGATATTGCTCGTATTTGCCATTCACATCCTGACCTCAATGAAGCGGTTAAAGAAGCTGCGCTAGACACGTTCTTTAAGCCGATTCACTCCTAGTGAGTGGTGAAATTTCAGTCACTGGGTGGTGAATTTTCATCTTTTTAGTGGTGAAATTTCAACCACAGTTATTGACATGACCTTGAAATTGTGGCACTATCATATATTATGTATGATCGTTTTATAGCCTCATCTATATTAGAAGCACTGGCAGATACACCGGTAATATTAATAAATGGTGCTCGCCAAACTGGAAAAAGTACATTGTGCGAAGCGATTATACGGCATAAAGATGTGTCGTCTAAGTATCAGTTTCATAATGCATTTGTAACGCTAGATGATCCCACCTTACTTGAAGCTGCAAAGAAAGATCCGTTAGGGTTTTTATATGACAATGGACCGCATATTGTTATTGATGAGGTGCAGCGTGTACCTGAATTATTTCTACCTCTAAAGAAGTTTATAGATGAGGACCGGGATAATCGTCGTGTAATTCTTACAGGTTCATCTAACGTCATGATGATGCCAAATATTGCAGACTCTCTTGCTGGAAGAATGGAAATACATTCGTTATGGCCGCTTTCTCAAGGTGAAATAGAAGGAGAACCCTCAGCGTTTTTGGAAGTATTACAGAAAGAAGGTCAAAAGTTTCCTTATATAAAAGAAACTCGTCAACAAACGATAAATAAAATTAAAATGGGTGGCTATCCAGTTGCGCTTACTAGGTCAGAAAGAAGAAGAAACGTTTGGTATAAAAGCTATGCAGATGCTGTATTACAAAAAGACATAAGCCAATTAGCTAATATTGAGGGATTAAATGATTTACCTAATATACTAGGTCTTATCTCTTCCCGAGTAGGAAGTACAGTTAATATGTCTGATATTTCAAGACTATCGAAAATTAAGAACACTACATTGAAACGTTATACTACCTTGTTGGAGCATATATTTTGGCTTGTTCCTATTCCAGCATGGACAAAAAATGTTGAAGGAAGAATTGTAAAGTCACCAAAGTACTACATTAATGATTCAGGTTTATTATATTACCTGATGCAAGGTTATGTTCCAGATATTGCAGAAAATTCTATTTTTGGAGCCGTAGTAGAAAATTTTGTAGTGATGGAATTACTTAAACAGTTGAGTTGGTCTTTTTCAGGGCTTTCTTTATATCACTTTAGTATGCATAGTGGTTCGGAGGTTGATATTATACTCGAGGATGCATCTGGCGGGATATATGCTATAGAGGTAAAATCATCATCGATGGTCGATAACTCAGCTTTCAAAGGAATAAGATTTTTATCTAATAAAGTGGGTAAAAAATTTAAACGAGGGATAGTGTTATACTTAGGAGACCAATATGCCTCCTTTGGAACAAATATGCAGGCAGTGCCAATATCCGCTTTGTGGGGAACGCTAGAAAAATAATATTTAATTTTAACGGGTTGCAATAACGGGGTGGATATCGTTCAAGTGTCTTCTACCAAAGCAGGCACCAAGCAATCTTCCGGTTGGCTCTACATGTTTTAAATACCTCTTTGTTTCTTTATGATTAGCTGCTTTGGAGGTGGGCGTTTCTCCAGAGTTGTTTTTGAATGATGTGGATGCACCACTATTGACAAGTACTCTGGCTGCCTCTGTTTTTCCATTTGCAGCTGCTTCATGTAAAGGAGTATTTCCATCTATATCGGCTATATCTACAGGCTTTTCTTTATCAGAATTAACTTTACTCAACAATAATTCCAAAGAAGTGGTACTTCCTTTTTGAGCAACTAAGTGAAGAGGTGTTTGGTCTTTTTCATTAACTTTTGCTAGTGGGTCCGCTTTATGGTCTAGTAATAGAGTAACGGTATGTGCATCATCTATACTTGCAGCAGTATCAAGTGCTCCTCCAAGCGTTTTTTCCCAGAGTGCTTTTATTGGTTCTGTAAGCTTATCAAATTTGCTTATAATTGCTAAAAGTTTACCAAGGCTAGTTCTATTACCTTCAAGTATAAGAACATCTATGAGACTGTGTTTAGGTGTTATGTTTTTACCGTTTAACTGCACACTAAAATTACATATATGATTTACTAAAATCTTCTGACTATCAGCCTCTTTAAGGTCAATAATATCATCCAGTTTATTGGGGTCATAGGATGCAACACACCATAAACCACTTCTTTTTTCATTAAGGTGGTCTGGTAGAAATGGTGTTTTAAGTGCGGCCAAAACAGGGCGGTCCCCTTCCTTGAAAAGTTCAAGCTTCTCCCAGCATCGATATTTAATTGCGAAAAATGCAATAAAATTATTGCAAAATTTCACGGTAGGATCAAACCCCTCTATGTTCTTAGCTTTGAAGCTCTCAAACAACTCTGAGAAGAGTTTTCCGTGTTCATGAAAAATAAATTTTCTTAAATAGTTAGGATTTGAAGTGAGGGTATCTCTAAGTTGGCAAAGTTCTTCTTTTGAAGCTTTTTGAAGTGACGTTTTGATTATATCGCATGGAGCGCAACTGTTTATTAATATAATAGGGCTGAGACTTTCAGGGTTGTTAGGGTTGTCAATTAAAGGAGTGACATAATTGATATTTGAAGCTTCAAATTGACGCATAATTTCGAAAGAATCATCAAGAGCGCTAGCCATTGTGGATTCAGGAAAAGTTTTCTGAATATACGATAGGGCGTGTTTAAAAGGGCATTTCTCTTCTGAGGGTTCTGGTATGAGTTGCGATAACTGGTGTAAAAATTGAATAAATAAATAACTACCACCGTAAGGGTTATCTGGTAGACTAACCATATGGAGTAATGTTAACATTGCTCTTCGGGTGTCTTTAGCCGTGTTGGGGCTAACGAAAGCCTCTGCCATTTTGGATGGATCCGGGTTTAAGGGTAGGAATGACCGAGTATCTCTTATTGCTATTGTTTGGTCTGAAAGTTTAGAATTTTTTCGTATCTTTTCTATATCCCATTTACAAACACCGTCTTGCTCTGTGTCGATTGTATAATCAGCTGGGCTAATGCCGTAATTTTCGAGACTGGCGTGATATTTAGTATAAAGATCTGTTTCTATGTCATCTTCGGTGAATGTATAGCTACTTAGTTTTCCAAGTAACGTTTCTAATTCTGGATCACAGTTATAATGTGTTTCTAAATTTGACAAAAAACATCTATAGGCTTCCCAGAGTTGCTGACAAGGAATAAAAGACAACAAAGCGTTATCCTGGTTATAATTACTTTCGTCATGTAAAAAAAGGCGCTCTAATGCTCGTTTTAGATGAATGTTATTTCCCTCTGACACAAAAGGGAGAAAACGGATGAGGTGTTTTTCAACAACAGAATTAAAAGCATTGTAAAGACGTTTATCTTCGCCGGTTAATAGTGATTCCTCTAATATAACAACAGAATCCCGTATTCTTTCGGCAATACCCATTGTGCATAGACTTGTTGCCTCCTCGGTAAGTGCGTCATTCATAGCGCTTAAAGTGGTAACCTTGGTGTCATCAGAAATATTATTTGAGTCAAGGTAGCAAGCCAGGCGATATAAATCGTTAAAAAAGACGATACAATCAGGGTCATTATGTCTAGCCACAATGGTATCATGTACGTTTCCTTTTGGTTTTAAGCGATCCAGAAAATGGTGGTGCTTGCGATCAAGCTTCTTTTTAATATGC
>CALCTU010000107.1 GCA_937907045.1 uncultured Alphaproteobacteria bacterium | reverse complement strand
TGACCAAATTCTCCAACAGCAACATTAAAGTCATATCCAGATACTCTAGAGGCTATAATATGGTTAACACTCTCAGCAACCACGGTAGTGAGTTTTAAACCGTCTTCATCAATAGAAGCCTCAAAATCAAAAAAGTCATGATTATCAGTTACTTCGATTTCTGACGCATCCGCGCCTGTGTAAGTTATATTATTATCAACAGAAATAATTTGTTGTTCACTACCAAGCTCTACATACCCAGATCTATTCCCACCTTCAGCCTTCACATCAATAATAAAACCTTCGCTAATAGTCGCACTATCAACCTTTATGGTTCTTGCAATATAGGCATCTTTTACAACGCTAACAGTTGAAGTATTCGCCAATTCCAATAAATTGTCAGTGGTATCTTCTTCTGCACCCAGATGATCATCTACAATCATCGTACCCACTGCTAGATCAATATTACCATAAACGGTAAGATCTTTGGTAACTTGCACAAGATTTACGGGAGCCATTGTTGCCCCTTGACCTATAATCACATTACCGTTTAGGACATGCTCATGACTTATAAAGCGGCTACCGTGGCCCGTTACTTCAATCGTATCAGCATATATATCCTGGTATATTCTAACTTCAGCACCATTATCAATTTTTACGTGCTCTAAAAGACTTACTTGTGAACCTATTTCTCCGTATGCAGTTGCATCACTATTGAAGTAAACACTACTTGTATGGGTTGTATGCGTCTTAATATTTGCAAATATATCCTGATGTGTATCACTTTCAAAGGTTATACTTGTTTCATCTGAATCGTATTGACCTAAGCCAATATTTTTTACAAATACATCCCCAGAGAATGATACTTGAGCATCTGAAACGCCTATATATCCAACATAGGCATCATAGGATCCAATATTTCCTTTAAAATTAGCATCTTGTTTCACTAGAACCGTTGTAAAGTCATGCGACAACGCTTTAATGTCTGCAGATACAATGAGTGTCTCTTCTTGACCGGTTTTACCAATTCTTAGATATGAATCATTATACAACTCAAGAGTTTGAGCATACAACGAACCTTCTATATCCAACTCATCCACAACTTCAACTTGTTGCAAATGCTCGTCTTCAGTGCCAATATCACCTTGAACAGTAACCCTACCATATCCTGATGAGAAAATACCTTCTCCATTGGCAAATGCTTTAATATAACCTGGAAGCATTACTTCCCCATACGCAATCAATATACTTGACGGCAACAGAACATAGCCTTCCGCATCTATTTTATCATCTTGATTAATTTCTGTATATTCAACTACATTAGATACCATAACTTATTGATCCTTTACGTTCTTTTATCACTTAAAATATGCAAACACACGTTAGGGCGATTTTGCATATCTTTCAAGTTAAAAATACCCACAGTTTTCGGCAGTAAGTTTTTACTTACCATCTTGCAACAAGGAGAAATTTATGCCATGGTAGTATTTACACGTGTGCAACCATAAAAGTAGTCATGAATCATGATGTTATCGGACCTTCGCTTGCCAGAAGATGCACGCATCATCGCGGTTGGCAATGAAAAAGGTGGAGCTGGAAAGACCACTTTATCTATTCATATCATATTAAGCCTTTTATATGACGGCCATAAGGTTTGTAGTGTTGATATTGACTCTCGACAACGTTCTATTTCTCATTATTTAGAGAATCGTCGTCGTTTTATGTTGAATAAAAATATTCGACTTCCTTTTCCATCGCACTTTATTGTCAATAAAAGTCAGCTGGATTCCATGGAATTTTCACAACGCGATGAACAACAACGCTTCTCTAAGTGTCTTAGTGCCGCCAGCAAAAAAGGGCAGTTTATTGTCATTGACACAC
The DNA here is from genome assembly GCA_937907045.1 of uncultured Alphaproteobacteria bacterium. Classification (GTDB taxonomy): domain Bacteria; phylum Pseudomonadota; class Alphaproteobacteria; order Rickettsiales; family UBA6187; genus CALCTU01. The sequence continues at coordinate 1,051 of CALCTU010000107.1, read as the reverse complement.
CCGGTAATGACACCTTCTTGTCACGCCTAGCACACTCTGTAGCACACACCATTGTCACCCCTATCAACGATAGTTTTGTGGATTTAGATGTTTTAGGGCGTCTTGACCCAAGTACATTTGAACTAGAAGATAGCGGCGTATACGGCAAAATGATTACCAAACTTCAAGCCCACAGGCGCAAGCTAAATCAGCCAAAAGCTGACTGGGTAGTGCTCCGAAACCGCCTTAGTAATTTGGACGCCAATAACAAACGTCAAATGGCAAAAGCGGTAGAAATTTTGTCGGAGCATCTTGGCTTTCGTCATGGGGTTGGCTTTAGTGAGCGGGTTATTTACCGCGAATTATTTTTACGCGGTCTTTCACTTTTGGATTTGGTAGACCAAGAAACAGGGATTCCAACAAGCATGGCTCACATTGCAGCTCGCAGAGAGTTGCAGCAATTCATGCAATTTTTGAACCTTACCGGCGAACCGGTACATTTAGGTCAGCCACCGCTAGAACGTCACGCCGCCCAGGCTCAGCCTGCGACTGCGTAAATAATAATGCTGATAAAACTTTTTATTGCCCTAGCAGTTGTTGGCATTGGTTGGTACACATTGTATTACGCCAAAAAACACTTTAATTATTCTCCCAAAATGGTGCTTTATATTGCGACGGCATTTGTAGCATGTGCATTTCTCATACGCTTTGGCCAACCTGTACTGGGTGCGATTGTTGCATTACTCCCTTTTATACAACGAGCACTTACTGGCTTGATGATGTATAAGCAAGCCAAGTCAATTTTCAATAAATCATCTAAACCAAATACAAATAATAAAAGCAAGATGTCAGCTGACCAAGCCCGCGAAATCTTAGGAGTTAGTAGGCACGCTACCAAGCAAGAAATTCTTAATGCACACCAAAAGCTCATTAAAAAAAACCACCCGGATACTGGTGGCTCCACTTTTTTGGCTAGCCAAATAAATGAAGCAAGGGATGTACTATTAAAGCAACGTTAACATATCACGGCAATGCGCATATTAACGTTGACACACCACCCTTAAAATCTTAT
>CALCTU010000106.1 GCA_937907045.1 uncultured Alphaproteobacteria bacterium | reverse complement strand
CAAACTCTTCTGGAGAATGCATCTTAATGAGTGCCCAACGTATGAGCCATGACAATACATCTTTAACTGAAATTGAAGCCAAGCAGCAATTAGAGCAATTAGCGCTAGAAATAGCTCAGCATGATCAAGCTTATTATAATCATGATGATCCAACTATATCGGATGCCCAATATGATGCATTGCGAAAAAAGAATGATGCATTAGAGGCGCAATTTCCTCATCTTGTTCGTCCAGATAGTCCCAATAAGCGTGTTGGGTCTGTTGTAAGTGAGCAGTTTGATAAAATAGAGCATAAAGCTCCTATGCTTTCATTATCAAATGCATTTTCCTCAGAAGATATTGATGAATTTTTTGCTCGTATTAGACGGTTTTTGTCGCTGGCAGAGAATACGCCTGTTGAGATTTATGGCGAGCCCAAAATTGATGGTTTGTCATTTAGTGCATTATTTGAAAATGGTAAGCTTGTGCATGTGGCTACACGAGGCAATGGTCAGGTAGGGGAAGATATTACCAATAACATGAAGACAATAGAGTCTTTTCCGGATGTGTTAGAAGGAGATGATATTCCCTCAGCCATTGAAATACGGGGTGAAGTATATATGTCTCATGATGACTTTATTTCACTTAATCAAGCACAAGAAGCCGCTAATAAAAAGATTTTTGCGAACCCTCGCAATGCTGCTGCTGGATCGTTGCGCCAACTAGATCCAAGTATTACAGCTAGCCGTCCTCTTAAATATTTTGTTTACGGCATTGGATTGCTTGAGGGTTATGAGCCTTCTACGCAGCAGAATATGGTTTCAATGCTTAAACATTGGGGGTTTGATACTAACGAGCACACTAGGCGATGCAGTGCCACCGATGAAGTGATGGCATATTATGACTATATGAATGACCTAAGGCCTACATTGGGTTATGACATTGATGGGTTGGTCTATAAGGTTAACGATATTGCCTTGCAACAGCGTTTAGGTAATGTTACACGAAGTCCACGTTGGGCGATTGCTCATAAATTTCCAGCGCAAAAAGCAAAAACATTGCTAGAAGAAATTAACATTCAGGTTGGCCGTACCGGTGCGCTTACTCCCGTGGCCTACTTAAAGCCAGTAAATGTAGGCGGAGTAATGGTCTCGCGTGCAACACTACACAACCAAGATGAAATAGCTCGCAAAGATATACGAGTAGGTGATACGGTTGTGATTCAGAGAGCCGGTGATGTTATTCCGCAGGTCGTTAGTGTGGATATTCAAAAGCGTCCTAAGGATACTAAAGAGTTTATATTCCCGGATCATTGTCCGGTATGTAATGGGCATGCAATTCGTACTGAAGGTGAAGCTGTAACTCGGTGTAGTAATGGTCTGATGTGTTCGGCTCAGGCAGTGGAAGGGCTAAAACATTTTGTATCCAAAGATGCGTTTGATATTGAGGGTTTGGGGCAAAAGCAGGTGGAGGAGTTTTATAATGATCACATTATACGAACTCCGATTGATATTTTTAAACTAGAAGAGCGTGACAGGCAAAACCCTCTTATCTCAATTGCGCACCGTGATGGCTGGGGTGTTAAATCTGTTCAAAAACTATTTGATGCTATCAGGGCCAGAAAAGAAATAGAGTTGGATCGGTTTATTTATAGTTTGGGTATTCGCTTT
>CALCTU010000105.1 GCA_937907045.1 uncultured Alphaproteobacteria bacterium | reverse complement strand
GGAGTCTGGACCGTGTCTCAGTTCCAGTGTGGCTGATCATCCTCTCAAACCAGCTATAGATCGTAGCCTTGGTAGGCCGTTACCCCACCAACAAGCTAATCTAACGCGGGCCCATCTAATAGCGATAAATCTTTCCCCCTCGGGGCTTATACGGTATTAATCGTCGTTTCCAACGGCTATTCCGTACTACTAGGTAGGTTCCCACGCGTTACTCACCCGTTTGCCACTAGCTGGGTCCTAGCAAGCTAGGCCATACTCGTTCGACTTGCATGTGTTAAGCATACCGCCAGCGTTCGTTCTGAGCCAGGATCAAACTCTTAAGTTGAGTATGAACCTGCTTTAATATCAAAGTTATTAACTGCAGGAATATATAAATATATCCCACACGCTGCACAAATTGCATGAAAACAAGAAGTATCATGGTGCGGCGTGCGAAAAAAGTTTGTTTTTTCACGGTACCGCTACCTTCACTTCTCTTTTTAACTATTCACAATGTCAAAGATCAAAACTAAGAACCTTGTCTTGGTGCCAACAAACTGTGTTGTGTGCGCCGCAAGGGAGTGGTGTTATATGGCCTACCAACTTACTTGTCAAACACATTTTTAGATTATTTTGCATTTTTTTTTAATATTATTTCACAGCACCTAGCTAACCTACCAAAATTCCTTAATAATCTTTTATCTTTACATTCACCTGCCGCCATTGATAACATGCTTGGATCTTCATTTTTGACAACTAAACGATATCTTTTTTCATTATGGCAGACCTTCTTTCTAACATTCCCCAATTACTATTTATCTATATACCTGCTTTTTTAGTAGTCTTATCGATCATTGTATTTGTACATGAATATGGACATTATAGTGTTGCTAAGCTTGCTGGTGTAAAAGTCGAAGAATTTTCGATTGGCTTTGGTAAAGAATTATATGGCTGGAACGATCAATCTGGTACTCGGTGGAAAATATCCCTTATTCCTCTTGGTGGTTACGTTAAAATGTTTGGCGATACTGATCCTGCCAGCAACCCAGACACTGACAAAATTGCATCCTTTACTAAAGAAGAAGAAAAAATTGCGTTTCACACCCAATCGCTTTCCAAAAAAACAGCGATTGTTGCTGCAGGTCCTCTAATTAACTTTATACTCGGCTTTGTGATTTTTATTGGCCTATATAGTGTATACGGAAAAAGCTATAGCTCAACACAACTAGCTAACATATCTCAAGATAGCGCTGCCTACGAAGCAGGCTTGCTAGCCGGAGACATTATTACCCACATAGATAATGAACCCGTAGAAAGCTTTGCCGACATACAACAAATTGTTGCCTTAAACACCGGAACGGCAATGACATTATCCATTCAACGTGACGGACAAAACCAAACCATCACCATCACCCCAAAAATTATGGATTCAGAAGATGCCTTTGGTAACCCAATCAAACGCCCTATCTTAGGTATTGTCAGTGGTAAAGTTCAATTTCATGAACTTGGACTAATCGATTCAATAAAAGAAGCCGCCATATCCACTTACAATGCCACAGCAATGACACTAAAAGCATTAGGACAAATGATTTCTGGAGATCGTAGCCTTAAAGAAATTTCTGGCCCAATTAGTATAGCCAAATATTCTGGGCAAGCCGCACAAATGGGCATCCCTACATTGCTTTATTTAACGGCACTTATCTCTATAAACCTTGGACTTGTGAATCTTTTTCCCATTCCGATGCTCGATGGCGGACACCTGTTATTTTATGGTATTGAGGCCATTCAAGGACGTCCCTTGGCTGAACGTTACCAAGAATGGGGACTGAAGTTTGGCATGATATGTATTGCCATGTTGATGGTTTTTGCGGTATTAAATGACATTATGAGACTATTCTAAAAATTACCAATCCAATACTTAAGTTCCACAGGGGGATTAAGCATGCTTGCTCGTACATCACCAATTTTACTAGCCATTGCAACTGCATTGCTGACCGCATTAATAAGCATCACGTCACTAGCAGCAAATACCATTGGCACCATTGAAGTGTCGGGCAACCAACGAATAGAAGCCAGTACAATCATAGCATATTTATCCTTGAATAAGGGTGACACTTATACAGAAGATAAAGCAAATGAGTCACTTAAGAGCCTTTATGCAACCGAATTATTTAGTGACATTTCTATTAGCTATAAAAAACCATCTCTTATTGTAAAAGTTACCGAGAACCCACTGATCAATAAAATCATTTTCGAGGGAAATAAACGTATCAATGACGACACTCTGGCAAGTGAAATATTTCTCAAGCCACGTTCAGTATACACAAAATCTAAATTACAAAACGACGTTAAACGCCTGCAATCAGTGTATCAAAAAAGCGGACGCTTCAGTGCATCAATAGTTCCTAAGGTCATTACACTTGACCAAAGTCGTATTAATGTGGTGTTCGAAATAGAAGAAGGAAATAAAGCAACCATCCAAAGTATACGATTTATTGGGAATGAGTTTTTTACGACAAAAGCGCTTAGAGAAGTCATTAATACCTCAGAATCTCGTTGGTATAACTTTTTCTCAAGCAATGACACCTACGACCCTGATCGTGTTGAATTTGATAAAGAACTTCTTCGCAAATTCTACCTATCCAGTGGCTTTGCAGAATTTAGTGTCATCTCAGCCATTGCAGAAATTACATCCGATAAACGTAATTTTATTCTTACTTTTACTCTCAATGAAGGTATTCGATATAATTTTGGTGAAATTGACATTAATAATCAACTCCCCAACCTTGGGCTTGATGAACTTCTTGGCACAGAGTCTATTGAAACAATTACCGGCGAACTGTTTAATGCACAGTACATTAATAATACGGTTGATAATATTACCAATCACCTTAATGAACGTGGTTATGCGTTTGTTGAGGTACGCCCGCAATACAAATATTTGAGGGACGAGAAAAAGATTAATATTGCCTACCGTATCCAAGAAGGCCCAAAAGTTTACATTGATCGTATTAATATAAGTGGCAATGTAAGAACACTAGATAAAGTAATTCGTAGAGAATTTCGTATCAATGAAGGGGATCCTTTCAACGCATCTAAAATTAAACGCTCTCGAGAACGCATCCAAAATCTTAATTTCTTTGACAAAGTCACTATCCAAAATGTTCCTGGCATAGATAATGACCGCTCAACATTAAATGTAGAGGTCGAAGAACGTTCTACCGGAGAGCTTAACTTTGGCGCTGGCTTCTCAACAACAGATGGGGCCTTAGGAAATGTTAGTATACGTGAGCGTAACCTTTTAGGAAGAGCACAAGATCTTAGACTTTCTTTCCAACAATCCTCTCGAGGATCACAGATTAGCTCAGGATTTACCGAACCATATTTCTTAGGTAAAGATTTATCCGCTGGTATAGATGTCTTTACTGTAGAGAATGATTTTTCCGATGAAAGCTCGTTTGATAGTAGCACCCAAGGCTTTACTTTGCGCCTGGGATACTCACTTACCGAGTTTTTACGTCATAGTGTTCGTTACTCACTACAAACCGTTGATATCACTGACATCGAAGCTGATGCCTCATTATTTATCAGAAAACAAGAGGGAGATAACAGCACATCGTTAGTTGGTCACACCCTATTATATGATCGCAGGGATAATAAATTTGACCCTACAGAAGGATACTACCTGCAATTTAACCAAGATGTTGCTGGCTTGGGAGGAAATTCCAAATACATTAAACATGAAGTTAAAACTGGCCATTATTTTCCCGTTTATAAACGTGATGTCATATTATCATTTAGAACAAAAGCGGGAAGCATTTTTGGTTATGGTGGCAAGAAAGTACGCATCAATGAGCGCTACTATATTGGCGGCTCGACCATTCGTGGATTTGAAAATGCCGGTATCGGGCCACGTGATATTGCAACAAACGATGCGTTAGGTGGCAAAAATTACTATTTTGGATCTTCTGAAGTATCGTTCCCTCTAGGCCTTCCTGAAGAATTAGGTTTCAAAGGAGCCCTATTTGTTGACGCAGCTGATTTGTTCGACACAGATGATGCATCATCTGCTACGATCAAAGACGAAAGCTCCATCAGGGCATCGGTTGGTGCCGGAGTGTCATGGACCTCACCGCTTGGCCCAATTCGCCTTGACATTGCACACCCATTTGCTAAAGAAGAGTATGACAGAACACGCACAATACAATTTAATTTCGGCACAAGGTTTTAAGATTATGCGACATATAGCCCTACGTTTATGCACAGCATTATTGCTATCTCAATTATTATTTACTGGTACAGCGCAGGCTGAAGGTACAGTAATTGCCATTGTGGATATCAAAAAAATACTCAATTCTTCATCTGCTGCTAAAAACGCAGGACAACAAATTCAGACCATGCGTAAAGAGTTCCTGGCTGAAGTAAAAAACAAAGAAAGCGAACTAAAGAAAGAAGATAGTGAGTTATCTAAACAGCGCTCTATACTCGCTACCGATGTATTTGAAAAAAAACGTAAAGAGTTTAAAGAAAAGCATGTTGCAATCCAACGCGACGTACAAACCAAACGTAAAGCCCTTGACGACTCTTTGGTAAAAACTCATAAAATCATCCAAGATTCTATTAGCACCATCATTTCCAAATTAGCAGATGAAAAAGAATTTGATATTGCTATCCCCAAATCCCAGGCATTGTTTGCTAAGCCTGATTTGGACATCACCCAAGAAGTCCTCGCTCAACTTAATAAAGAGCTACCAACTATTACCCTTGGCAAGCAAAAGCCTTAGCTCTATAAAAGCTTTTATTTAATAGAATAATAGACACACATTGATATATGCCAAACCATAGTTTTTTTCAGAATCAAGGCCCCTTTCCTATTACAGAACTTGCCAGTATTAGTAGTTGCCGGTTGGAAGGAAATGATCAATTATCGATCAATGATGTTGCAACCATTGCTGATGCAACACCCAATACCATCACTTTTTTAAGTAACAAAAAATACGCATCTGAATTAGCATCAAGTAATGCAAGTGCCTGCATTATTTCTGAAGAATTTATTAAGAGCGCCCCTACATCAATGACGCTCCTCATTGCTAAAGATCCATACGCAGCATACGCAGCCATTGCGCATCATTTTTATCCATCTCATGCAAGCTCTTTAGGCCCATCCCAAACCGAAACTATTCATCCCTCAGCAACTATTGGCAACAACTGTTACATTGCTCCAACAGCGGTCATTGGCGCAAATGCAGTCATAGGTGATCATGCCACCATTGACGCCGGTGCAGTGATTGGCCAATATGTCAAAATAGGTAATAACGCAAATATTGGCGCAAATACCACTATCAGCCATTCCATTATTGGCGATGATTTTAGATGTTACCCTGGTGTATCTATTGGCCAAGATGGTTTTGGTTTTGCTACTGTAAACGGAAAACATGTTAAGGTTCCACAATTAGGCGGAGTAACCATTGGAAATGATGTAGAAATTGGTGCCAATTGCAGCATTGATCGTGGTGCAAACAACGACACAATCATTTCTGATGGCTGTAGATTGGACAATTTAATCCAAATAGGGCATAATGTCCGGCTTGGACGTGGCTGCGTCGTTGTATCACATGTAGGTATCGCGGGCAGCGCTACTCTTGGAAATTATGTTGTTGTTGGTGGACAGGTCGGTATTGCAGGACATCTAACCATTGGCGACATGGTTACCATTGCAGCGCAAAGTGGTGTGGCACAAAACATAGAGTCTGGGCAAACTGTGGGAGGAAGCCCCGCATTGCCAATTGCACAATGGCGTAGACAGGCTATGGCCTTAAAACGTCTTGTAAAACCTAAAAAAAATAAAACTTCATGATTGGTAACTTGATAACTTATAAAAAACTATGACCGAGCAAACTACTACAAATACAAACAACGAGATTGTCATTAATATTGAAGAAATTATCTCGTTAATTCCTCATCGCTACCCTATTTTGCTTGTTGACCGAGTAATAGAATTTAACCCTCGCCAAAGCGTGGTAGCACTAAAGAACGTGACATTTAATGAGCCTCATTTTATGGGACACTTCCCAGGAAAACCGGTTATGCCAGGCGTATTAATTATTGAAGCAATGGCCCAAAGCAGTGCCATTTTAGTCGTTAAATCCTTAGGTGAGGAAATGCACGGAAAAATTGTTTATTTTATGTCCATAACCAACGCAAAATTCCGACGCCCCGTTACTCCTGGTGACAGTCTGTACTTACATATTAACGCCCTGCAACACCGTGGTTCTGTATGGAAAATGCAGTGTGAGGGACGTGTCAACGGACAAAAAGTTGCTGAAGCCGTTATTACAGCAAAAATCATGGATAGTTAATATGACCAAAGCAATTCACCCTACCGCTGTCATTGCAGATGGTGCAACCCTTGGTAAAAATGTTTCTATTGGAGCCTACTGTGTAATAGGTGAGCATGTTTCAATTGGTGATGGCACAACCCTTCATTCGCATATTGTTATTGAAGGCCACACAACAATTGGAAAATCCTGCCAAATATTTCCTTTTGCATCTATAGGCCACAAACCACAAGATCTAAAATTTAAAGGCGAAGTATCACAAGTAGTTATTGGCGACAACACTACCATTCGTGAACATGTCACTATCAATCCAGGTACTGAAGCCGGTGGGTTAATGACGAAGGTAGGCAACAACTGTCTATTAATGGTAGGCTGCCATGTGGCACATGACTGCCATGTTGGTGACCACGTTATTATGGCTAATAATGCCACCCTAGCAGGACATGTGCATGTTGGTGACTTTGCGGTTCTTGGCGGTCTTTCTGCCATACATCAATTTGTTCGCATTGGTCATCATGCTATGATTGGCGGCATGTCGGGAATTGAAAGCGATGTCATACCTTATGGTCAAGCCTCTGGTGAACGTGCTAACTTGGTTGGACTAAACCTTATAGGTTTGAAGCGCCGTAAATTTGGTCGCAAAGACATCCATGCACTTCGTAATGCGTATCGCCTTATTTTCTCTCCTGAGGGCACTATGAAAGAACGCCTCAAAGATGCCAATAACTTGTTTAAGGAAAATGAAGGAGTGCTCGAAATTGTCAAATTTATTAGCGACAATACATCAAGGGCTATCTGCCAACCAAAAAACCTCACCAGCCAATCGAGCGGGACCCATGAATAATCCGGTAGGTATTATCGCTGGCGATGGAAATCTTCCTGAGTTGGTAGTATCTAGCTGTGTCTCTGGCGATATTGACGTCGTGGTATTATCTTTGGACCATAATAAAACCGTTTGTCCTTCATTTTCTAAAGTTGTTCATCAACCTATTAATATTGCAGCAGTTGGTAAAGCGATCAATTTTTTAAATACTCACCAGGTGAAACAACTTGTTTTTATTGGTAGTGTTCAACGTCCCAAATTCTCGTCACTACGGCCTGATACAAAAGGATTCAAACTTATCACCAGGCTCAATAAGAACAAATCCAAAGGCGATAATGGACTGCTTACTACTGTTATTGCGTTCTTTGAGGACCAAGGCTTTGAAATTATTGGTGTGGATCAATTAGTATCAAAATTACTTGCTCCTAAAGGACACTTAACCACTATCACCCCTGATGAGGTGGCTCTTAAGGATATTGACCTGGGTCGGCAGGTAATTGATACACTTGGGCATTTGGATATTGGACAAAGCGTGATTGTTCAGCAGTCAGTTGTACTTGGAATTGAAGCCATAGAAGGTACCCAACGATTAATCGAGCGTTGCAGCACCCTACAACAAGAAGACGGACCAAAAGCTATCCTAATTAAATGCAAAAAACCAACGCAAGAGCATCGTATTGATCTTCCTACTATTGGCCCAGATACCATTGAACAAGCATACTTAGCAGGCATCCGAGGTATTGCAGTTCAGGCCGGATCAACACTCATCATCAATAAAGAAGAAGTCATCGAGAAAGCCAATGCCTATGGGATGTTTGTCATAGGACTCGAGTTATGATGAAAATTGCCATTATTGCCGGTGAAGCATCTGGGGATAATTTAGGCGCAAAACTCATGCACGCGCTCAAAGAACAGACCACTGATTCTATTGAGTTTATTGGTATTGGCGGACCAAAAATGATACGCCAGGGTTTTACCAGCCTATTTGACATGCATCATCTTTCATTAATGGGGTTTGCTGAAATAGTTCCGCACATTCCTAAACTTCTCGGCTATATAAACCAAACAGTTTCCTTTTTGTTAGAACAACAACCCGATATCCTAATTACCATTGACTCACCAGGATTTACTACCGCAGTTGCCAAAAAACTACGCAAAGCCAATTGTACTTTTACATTAGTACATTATGTAGCCCCTACTGTGTGGGCATATAAACCAAGACGTGCCAAAAAATTTGCTAAGCTTTTTGATCACCTGATGGTACTCTTTCCATTTGAACCACCCTACTTTGAAAAAGAAGGTCTCACTACTACGTTTGTAGGCCACCCGCTGTTCGAAGATGACTTACCACCGGCTGCACCAGAATTTCTCGACCAACACCATATCCCCAATAATGCTACCATTTTATTGGCTATGCCAGGAAGCCGAGTAAATGAAATTAATCGGCACATGCCTATATATAAAGAAACATTTCATGCATTAAAGGCATCTATACCCACATTGCATGTAATGATTCCAACATTTGAACATCTTCAAAATACTATTTCAGGTCATATAGACACTAGCTTAGACTATATTCATATCACCACCAATAAAGAACAAGCCATTGCTCATGCACATGCAGGACTTATTAAATCAGGAACAAGTTCACTCGAGGTAGCCAAAAATAATATTCCTATGGTTGTAGCTTACAAAGTCAGTTATGTGAGCTACTTAATCATTAAACAACTAGTGAAAGTAAAATATGCCAGTATTGTTAATATTGTAGCAAATAAAGAAATTATTCCTGAATTCCTACAGTATGACTGCACCAGTGATAATCTTGCAAACGCGCTCACTCCCCTACTTACCGACGAACAAGCACAAAACTCCCAAAGACAAGCTCTGCGCGCTACATTAGATACACTTAAAACCAAACAACTACCAAGCACAGAAGCTGCATCTACTATTTTACGACTCATCGACACAAAATAAACTTTAAGAAAGACAACTTACTCTATACCGACACAGGAGCACATACTGGCCTGTACTAGCCTGACTTCAACAAACCAATCTGCTCCTTGCATTCAAATAAATGCAATAACACTTTAAGCGCCTTGCCACGCTCAGATTCAAGCTTTGGATCTTTATCGATAATCATCGTTGCATCATCATTAGCCATATGAAGTAAATGATGATGTACGTCCCAATCAACCAATTTAAATTCTGGCAAACCTGACTGCTTTACACCTAAAAGCTGCCCACAACCTCTTAGACGCAAATCTTCTTCGGCTAGCCAAAAACCATCATTGGACTGCCGCATAGCTTCTAACCGCTCTTTTGCAACACTGGTGAGTTTTTCATAAAGAAGAACACAAAATGAATCTAAGTCACTACGCCCTACCCTACCGCGTAACTGATGCAGTTGCGACAAACCAAATCGCTCAGCATGCTCAATAATAATTGCAGTAGCATTGGCAACATCAACACCAACCTCCACCACTGTGGTGGCTACCAAAATATCAATATGGCCATCTCTAAACTGAGTCATCATGTGTTCACGTTCATCTGCTTTCATCTTCCCATGAACAAGACCAACCTTGGAACCAAATCGTTTTTCCAGTAATTCAAAACGCTTTTGAGCTGCAGCTAAATCAATTTTTTCAGACTCTTCAATAAGTGGACAAATCCAATAGATTTTCTCACCTCGCTGCATCACACGTTCAAATCCATCATACAATGCTTCCGCTTTCTTCAGCGACATCCCCCTGGTATCAATTTCCTTTCTTCCTGCTGGCTTATCCGTAAGCCTTGAACAATCCATATCTGCGTACATTGCCATGGTTAGAGTTCGAGGAATTGGTGTTGCTGTCATCAGTAGCGTATCAACCGCCTTACCTTTATTGGCCAGAGCCAAACGCTGATTAACTCCAAAACGATGTTGCTCATCAATAACAACAAAACCAAGGTCAGAAAAAACCACAGACTCCTGGAACAACGCATGCGTACCAATCACTAGCTGCAATTCGCCACTTTCCAAATGTGCTAGTATTTCTTTACGTTTTTTCCCTTTGATAGCAGATATCAACAAACCAGTACTAACCGGCATACCTTCTAACATAGCACTAATAGATGCCATGTGCTGCCTTGCTAAGACCTCAGTTGGCGCCATAAGCGCAACTTGTTTACCCGCCTCTATTGCACTTAGCATTGTAATAAGGGCAACAATAGTCTTGCCTGCTCCAACATCTCCTTGGAGTAATCGTAACATACCGGTTGGCGCTTCTAAGTCGTGGGTAATCTCTTGAATCACCTCCTTCTGACCTTGAGTCAAATCAAACGGTAATTTCTCCAATAAGGTACTAGTTAAACTACCATTTCCCTGAATAGATTGTCCTGTTTGCTTACTGGCATAATAACGAGCCATTTTCAGGGATAATTGATATGCCAAAAATGCATCATACGCTAATCGTGTTCGCGCTTTTCCATGAGGATTAACATCTTCTTGATCACAAGGCTGATGAACATGTTTTAATGCATGCTTAAATGACGGCCACTGGTGCGCTTTGCACACCTGATGTTCTAACCACTCAGGTAAATCAGGTACTCTAGCCAAAGCTTGAGGAATAAGTTTACCCAAAAAACGTTGCGTAATACCCGCCGCAAGGCCATATACAGATTCAATTTTTTGTACTGTATGTTCCTGCCCTTCAGAAACAATATAATCTGGATGAATCATTTGAACTTTATCGCCAAAACGTTCAATCTTTCCACTAATAATACGTGTTTGTCCAACGGGCATTTGTCGCTGTACAAAATCTGGCCATGCATGAAAAAAAACAACATCTATAAAACCTGTATCACAACTACATTCCACCTTAATGGGTGTTTTAGGATTACGTGATGTGGCTCCTTTGATGTTAAGAATCTTTACTTTAACTGTAACAATTTGGCCTTCAACCATATCAGCAATGGACGGCATATTACGCCTATCAACCATTCCAACGGGCATATGAAACAATAAGTCAACAACCCTACTGCCAAGAAATTTCTCAACAGATTTTTTATATTTGGGCCCTATACCTTTAAGCACACTAATATCAGAAAACAACGGAAATAATAACTCAGGACGAGTCATATTCACACCCACTCTAATTTTTTCTCATTCAACGCTCACTCGGCTTGCGCAAACCGCATAAGGCTCGCACCTTTATTCACAAACAATATATGAATTTATGAGATACTATCTGAATCTATTCATGAAGGAAAGATTGAAATGATATTATACCACAGATGGATATAATGAAGCGGTAATAGCCTACCCGACAACTTCATAGATACGATTACCACCAGCACCACGGGCTTTATTCATCGAATCCAAACAAGCCTGCACCACACCCTGTGCATTACTACCAGGACTGATTTGCATAAATCCCATACTTAAGCTAATTGGTACGTCAATATCTTGCATATCAAGATGCATTGGACGACTTTCAACTGATTTTTTCACACGGGACATCGCATTATGGGCATCAGAGGCACTACAATCAAATAAAAGTGCACCAAATTGCATATGATCTAAATGCCCAACAATATCATCCTCACGCAAACATGACTCTACTTGGCTGGTCGCATAACGAACAATCTTGTCCGCAGGCACTTGATGCTTACTTGCAATATCGTCTAAATTATCTACTGTTATTGCAACAAAACTAACTTCCAAGGCATAGCCTTGCAGAAATTCACAGACCACACCTAAGTCTGCCATCAATCCTTGTTTATTAAGCACGGCACTCGTATCATCATGACTTTGTGCACCGGCACCAATATGTTGAACCTTCGCTTTTAACTCTTTAATTTTCTCAAGTAGCGTAACATCACGCATCAAAAGTTCAAATTTAGGGTGCGTTGCATCCTCCGAGATAGTGTAAAACACTTTCATGCTCACCGGAACTTGGTTACCATCACGATTAAGTATCTCAAAACGCCGAATACGTCTAAACAACGACGCCAGGTCACTGCCTGCATCCTCAAAATCTAAATCACTTTCTAGAAACTCATTAATGTCATCGGGAAGTACACGCTGCAAATCAGAATCAACCAAATCACCTTGCGCATATCCTGTTAAACGTTCTGCAGCATGATTAAGTTGATCAATCACTAACCGATGTTCATCGGGATGCTGCGAAACCGTAATAACGGCGTCATTCTTACGTTTTGCTGAAACTACAGATTGCATTACCTATTCCCCCGCTTGCATGATAACACGCTATTGTTACAACTTCACTTTTATCTTCTCTGCAGGTAAGTAGTCAAATATTAAATCCCCCGATTTAATCGAAACTTTAACTTTTCCACCTTTTTGCAATCTGCCAAATAAAATTTCATCAGCTAATGGGCGTTTCACTCGGTCCTCAATCACACGATCAAGCGGTCTAGCGCCATTGTGCATATCATAACCTTCAGAGACCAAATATTTCACTACCCCTGGGGTAACATCAATATGCACAGCCTTGTCTGCTAATTGCGCCTTCAAGTTATCAATAAATTTATAAACAATTTTCTTCACAACCGTTTCACTTAACGGCATAAACGGAATAACAGCATCAAGACGATTTCTAAATTCAGGGCTAAAGATACGCCTTATAGCTTCTTTATCTTCATCCTCACGAACTTCACGTCCAAAACCAATGGGCGCCCTGCTTTGCTCTTCAGCACCCGCATTACTCGTCATGATGATAATACTGTTTCTGAAGTTTAATTCTTTACCGTTATTATCAGTCAAACGACCATAATCCATTACTTGAAGCAGTACATTATAGACATCCTTATGTGCTTTTTCGATCTCATCAAAAAGCAATACAGAATAGGGATTACGTTCAATAGACTCAGTAAGAAGTCCAGCTTGTTCATACCCTACATAACCTGGAGGAGCACCAATAAGTCGTGCAACTGAATGCTGCTCAAGATATTCTGACATATCAATCCGCACCAATTCCATGTCCATGTGAAGTGCTAATTGAGAAGCCAGTTCGGTTTTCCCTACCCCCGTTGGTCCAGTAAACAAATAACAGCCAATTGGTTTGCGTTCATCACGTAAACCTGCACGTGACATTTTAACCGCCGACTCAAGCTGAACAACCGCTTCATCTTGTCCAAAAATACTACGCTTAAGATGCTCACCCAAGGATTGTAGCTTGACCGTTTCATCAATACCTACCGACTCAGTTGGCACTTTTGCCATGCGCGACACAATTTCTTCAATTTCTTTAGTAGTAATCGTACTAGCACGTTGGTTTTCACTAAGAAGTTTCTGATGAGCTCCTGCTTCATCAATCACATCAATTGCTTTATCCGGAAGCTTACGGTCATTGATATAACGATCCGACAGATACACTGCTGTTTCAATAGCTTCTTTAGAGTAACTAACATTATGATGCTCTTCATAATATGGTTTTAACCCGTGTAGAATTTTAATACATGCATCAATGGGTGGCTCTTCTACTTCAATTTTTTGGAAACGCCTTATCAGTGCTTTATCTTTCTCAAAATGATTGTGATATTCTTTATACGTTGTTGAACCAATACATCTAAATCCGCCACGCGCTAATGCTGGTTTTAACAAATTACTAGCATCAAG
>CALCTU010000104.1 GCA_937907045.1 uncultured Alphaproteobacteria bacterium | reverse complement strand
TATCATTAATAATATCCAAAAGCGATTCACCTGAGCGCCTGACAATATCAGCCCAAGTGCGCTGCTGAGGGTCAAGGTTTGTATCCATTAATAAACTTGTCATGCCCATAATAGCATTCATGGGAGTACGTATCTCATGGCTCATATTAGCAAGAAAATCACCTTTGGCCTCATTGGCTTGTTCAGCTTCTTCCATTGCCCTATGTAGTTGTTCCTGTTGCTCTTTTCTTGAAGTAATGTCGCGCACTACAGCAAGGTAAAAAAAGGCACCGTTATGGCTAACTTCACTAATACTCATTTCTAGGGGAAATGTATGGCCTTTTTTATGTTTGCCCAATGTTTCAAAAAAGCCTTCACTGTCTTGGTTTTGTAATGCATGTTTTAAAAATGTGTGAACTGATTTCTTGGTTTTACCAAGCATCTCATCTTCAATAAGCATGCGAATATTGGTGTGAATTACTTGATTGGTTTTTAGGCCAAATACTCTGGTTGCTCCTGGATTAAATGATAAAATATTACCATCTGCGTCTATTGCAATAATGCCGTCAATAATATGGTCAAGAATGTTTTGCGTAACTGATGATTTGTCGAATAATTCCATGATATCTATAACTTCAACTGGTGATAGTGATCGTTGCTTAAGTTGTTTTGGCATGAATTTAGCCTCTATGATTATCTTCGCGAGTAATCAATACTCTATCATTAAAAACTTAATAAAGAGTAAAGCGGTTTTTTGAGTCAGTTAACGAATGCTTAAGTTTTTCTCGGTATACTCGGTGAAAAATAATAACACGCATGATGGAATATCGACTCTTATGGAAAAAACACCTGAAGCATTGTTAGTTGAACGTGCCAATGACCTTAAGAAGAAAGGTTATATGGGGTGGATTTCCGTACAAATAAATTTATCGCAGCTTAAGAGTATCAAAGGAACCATCAATAATTCTTCGATAGTAAATGTTATTCAGCAAACCATGAAAGACCCTAATACGGAAGTTTATTTTTGTGCGGATAATGATGTGTTTGTTTTATGTAAGAATCCCAAAAAGGAAAGTGTGGATAAATTTTTCCAAGAGATAAAATTTTTGTTTGCAGATGACCCGTTGGTTCATGAGGATGGTGGCTTTAAACTGGCTCGATTATATGATTTTAGTGTCTCGTTTGAAGATTGGTTTATGGTTTGCAATCAAAAGCTAGTTCAGTACCGACAAAGACGTCAAGAGTTGGATAATAAAGAAAGAGAGTTATCTACTACAAAAGGTGAGTTAATAAATCTAGAGTTTGATCCTCAAATATGGACAAAAGCGATTGAATTAAGAAGGTCACGTCCTGCTAAATCAGGTGTTGAAAATATCTCGATTCTACTGATTGAAGATCATGCTTTTTCAAGGCAGTTAATGAAAGAGACTATTGCACAAGATTATGTTACTTATGCAGCTAAAGATGGTAAAGAAGGTGTTGAGCTATATATGGAATATGCACCTGATATTGTTTTTTTGGATATTGAGTTGCCTGACGTGAATGGTTTTTCATGGTTAGAAGCAATCACAAGGCAAGATCCGCAAGCGTTTATTGTAATGACTACTGCAAATAATAGTGAGGCTGGAGTAAGGCAAGCGCTTCAAAAGGGTGCTAAAGGTTATATTGTAAAGCCATTTACACGTCAAAAAGTGGCTCAATATATAGAACTCTACCTTAAACATGTACGCGGTAAATAATTAATTAATATAAAAAAAGATAATATGACTGATCCTGTAGATTTAACACACTTACGTGAGCTTACTGGTGGCGACAAGGAAATGGAGTCAATGTTATATGACCTGTTTGTAAGTACCAGTGATGAATGTATTGCAGATATAGAGTCCAATGCCACTGAGGGCCATAATGACGTATGGCGTAAACAAACACATGCTCTTAAAGGGTCAGCCCTGAACGTGGGGGCCAATGATATGGCGCAAGTATGTTCTGTTGCACAAGATAATGCCGATGCTTCTGCGGAGCAAAAGGCTCAAATGCTAGCTGACATTAAAAACCATTATGATTTGGTTAAGGCGTTTCTAGAGGGCGAGTTACATTAGTAAATGCCTCTATAGCTTTGACAGGGTCTTCTTGACTCCATATAGCTGAGATCACACAAATAAAATCAGCATCGCTTACAAGGTCTGCATTATCAGGGGTGATTCCTCCAATAGCAGCACATGGTATATTAGAGTTGGTAATCCATTTGGTAATGATATCTGGCAGCGGCCTTGCTTTAGGCTCTTTTGTGGGGGTGTCAAAAAAAGCACCAAATGATACATAATTTGCGCCAGCCTCACATGCATCAATCGCTAAGTCAATAGAGTCGTAGCAACTGGCGCCAATCATAGCATTGGCGCCCATAATTGCTCTTGCCTCGCTAATGCTGGTGTCGTCGCTACCAACATGGACGCCATCTGCGTTAACATTCTTAGCAAGTTGTGGGTCGTCATTTAAGATAAAAGGAATCCCGTGACGATGGCATATTGTTATGAGTGCATTAGCTGCTGAAGCTATGTTTTCCTTGGTGGTGTTCTTCAAGCGTAATTGAAAAGCTGATGCAATGTTCGTTGCAAGCACATCATCAAGGGCAGATGCAAATAACTCTGTTTCAATTGCAGGTGGTGAAATAAGGTAAAGAGATGGCATTGTAACCTACTGTTTACCCTGGTAAATTTGGATGATGTCTTGCAATAGTGCTAGTGCCTCATCACGTGGGCGTTGGAACACATTGCGACCAATAATCGAGCCATTAGCACCACCATCACGAATTTGTCTAATTTCGTCTTTTAATTCATCGCTACCTTTTGCGCCACCGCCAGAAAAGACGATGATGCGCTTTTTATCAAAGGAAGATTGACGAACATGTTCAATGCGCTGTGCAAGTGTGCTAACAGGAATGTTTTGTTTTTCGTATACTTTCTTGGCTTCTTCTTGTTCAATATGGTCAGTAGGTGGTTTAACTTTAATGATATGGGCGCCAAGTAGTGCTGCCATGTGAGCGGCGTAAGCAGTAACATCAACAGCTGTCTCGCCTGCTTTGGTAAGATCTCCACCACGAGGGTAAGACCATACTACAACGGCTAATCCATAAGATTTTGCTTCCAGGATCATTTCTTTGATTTCTTCCATCATGCTAAATGCTTTGTCAGAGCCTGGATATATTGTAAATCCAATTGCACCGCATCCTAGGCGAAGGGCATCAGCTACGGATCCAGTTAGTGCTTGGTCTTTAATACCAGGTGCTAAGCTGTTACAGCTATTGACCTTAAGAATTAAAGGAATAGCGCCGGCGAAGCTATTGGCGCCAGCTTCAATCATGCCAAGTGGAGCTGCATAAGCGCTCAGGCCGGCATCAACAGCAAGCTGAAAATGATAATGTGGATCATAAGCATCTGGGTTAGAAGCAAAACTTCTGGCAGGTCCGTGTTCAAAACCTTGGTCTACCGGTAAAATAACAAGTCTTCCGGAGCCACCAAGTTTACCTTGCATCAATATTCGGGCAAGATTGGCTTTGGTTCCAGGGTTATCACTCTCGTAATGGCTTAGAATATTTTTAACAACTCGGGTAATGCGCATAAGCTTCAAAGCTCCTTGGTTTAGCTAAGGTGGAAGAAAGTTGCTGATTCATTAGCAAATAAACATCATAAAATCAAGATTACATATTAGGATATCGTGGACCTCCAGATCCTTCGGGTGTTTCCCAGCATATATTCTGTGTAGGATCTTTAATGTCACACGTTTTGCAATGAACGCAATTTTGGCCGTTAATGTTTAGTTTTTTGCCACCATTACCATCGTCAATATACTCATATACGCCAGCAGGACAAAAACGTGCCTCCGGTCCATCGTAAAGAGGGAGGTTGATGCTTGTTGGTACTGAATCATCTTTTAGCGTAAGATGACATGGTTGATCTTCTTCATGATTGGTGCCAGATAATTGTACGGATGTTAATTTATCAAAGGTAATAATGCCATCTGGCTTTGGATATTCGATAGGTTTACACTGTTCAGCTGGCTTTAATGCTTCATGGTCGGTTGAAGCGTGCGACAATGTTTTGCCTTTTCCTTTGGTAAAGAAAGTTTCTTTAGCTGCGTTAAGAAGGCCCTTGTATAAGCCACCATGAAAACCAGGTCTAATGTTGCGTACTTTGTATAATTCTTCTGCAACCCATGAAGTATCAAGTTTTTCTTGGTAGCTATTAAGGTTGCCTTCGCAAATAGCCTCAGCTGCTAGCATACCGGTTTTCATTGCAGTATGTGTTCCTTTAATTTTTGGAACATTGACAAAACCAGCTCCACATCCAATGATTGCGCCGCCAGGAAAAGTTACCGCAGGGATGGATTGATAGCCACCTTCATTCAGTGCTCTGGCGCCATAAGCAATGCGCTTTGCACCATCAAAAGTGCTTCTAAATTTAGGGTGTAGTTTGAAGCGTTGAAATTCATCATATGGGCTTAGATAAGGGTTGGTATAGTCTAGCCCAATTACAAACCCTACGGAAACGAGAT
>CALCTU010000103.1 GCA_937907045.1 uncultured Alphaproteobacteria bacterium | reverse complement strand
GTCCAACAATTGAAGGAACATTTTCTGTTCCTGGCCTAATGTTTTGCTCTTGTCCTCCCCCCTTGAACAACGGATCAAGTTCCAAACTTTTTGGAAGAACAAGTGCCGCACCTCCCAAAGGCCCACCACATTTATGACTTGATATGGTCATCATATCCACACCCAAGTCACTTATATTAATTGGCAAACGCTTGAATGCTTGAACAGCGTCAGTATGCATGACTCCATCATACGCATGGACCAACTCGCTTATCTTCTTTATGGGCTGTATAACACCAGTTTCGTTATTTGCCAGCATCACCGAAACCAACCCACCCTTATTATTCTTAAGCCAACATTCTAGGGCTTCCATATCAAGGGCACCTTGTTGATCCACCGGAATATGGTATGCATTTTCTATGACATCTAACACCGATACATGCTCTGTAGCTGATACCGCAACAGGTACCGCTCCAACTCCTTTTAATGCAAGATTATTGGCTTCGGTACCAGATGCTGTAAACACCAACTGCTTACGCTCATCAGCACCAAGATACGATAAAATTTTACGCCGCGCATCTTCAATCTTCGCCCTTGCAATACGACCTGCTTCATGAACACTCGACGCATTTAAAGGCTTACCAGCAAGTTCTTGCATGGCGTGCAATGCGCTCTTACTTAATGGCGCAGTGGCATTGTAATCTAAATAAATCATGTAAATACAGTGTTTAGGATGCTTTTTTCTGTTTCAACGCTTTTTTCAATGCTTCTACATCTTTGATTAATGCTTGAATATCACGCTTGTTTGGGTCAAGTACTTCCCCATGATCAGTACCATAGGCACAAAATGATTCATCATCCTGTGTACTATCAAGTTGAACTTTTTGCTTGGTACGCCGTGCTGGCACTCCAACCATTGTTTGGTGCGCTTCAACATCTGCTACAACAACAGCATTTGCTCCAATTTTTGCACCTTCTCCTATATGGACTGGACCAAGTATTTGTGCACCAGAGCCAATCACAACATTATTTCCTACTTGTGGATGACGCACTCCACCTTCAAAAGTTGTCCCGCCCAATGTGACGCCATGATAAATTGTCACATCATCGCCAATAGTGGCCGTCTCGCCAATAACTACTCCCATGCCGTGATCAATGAATAAACGCTTCCCAATTGTCGCACCAGGATGAATTTCTATGCCCGTAAAGAACCGTGCAATGTGAGATGTAAGACGCGCCATCAAACGCCATTTTCCTTCCCAAAAAAAGTGGGCGAGTCGGTACATCATCAACGCATGAAATCCTGGATAGCACAATATAACTTCAATACGCGAACGCATTGCAGGATCACGATCAAAGAATGAATCAATTTCTTCAAGTATTTGCGCCATCATATACTAATCAAACCTTGCATTTTTGCCATATTTTCTATAAATATAGCTTTCCTTATAATCCTAGTGCTTATACATGAGTCGCACCGATAAATCAAAATAAAGGTCATTTTATGGCAGAAGTAATCTTTAATGGTCCAGAAGGACGCATCGAAGGCCGTTACCACCAAGCAGAACAAACTAACGCTCCTGTAGCCATTGTACTGCATCCGCATCCTGCTCACGGTGGTACTATGAATAACAAAGTTGCTTATAACCTTTACCATGCTTTTGCGCGCAATGGATTTTCGGTATTACGCTTTAACTTTCGTGGCGTTGGTCGGTCAGAGGGTAAATATGACCAAGGAATTGGTGAATTAAGTGACGCTGCAGCCGCTCTGGATTGGCTGCAAATTCAGAACCCTAACGCCCTAACTTACTGGATGGGCGGATTTTCATTTGGATCATGGATTGGCATGCAGCTACTGATGCGTCGTCCTGAAATTGAGGGATTTATATCAATATCTCCACCAGCTGGTTCATATGATTTTAACTTCTTATCGCCATGTCCTGCATCTGGACTTGTTGTTCAAGGCGACCAAGATAGTATTGTTTCAGAGTCCGATGTCGCAAAACTTGTCGACAAGCTTGGAAAACAAAAGAACACTGAAATTGAATACAGAGTTGTACTTGGAGCCGACCACTTTTTCCGTAACCGCATGGATGAGCTCAATACACACCTGGACAACTATGTAAAAGACCGTCTAACCCGCGATGCTAGCCGTCCTAAGAAAGTCAAGCCCGACCGTAGGCGTCGCCAACCACAGGGCGATGCGCTGCTTTAGTCGTATTAGCCTCGTTTAAACGTGGTAAAGTCTTATCTGTTTCGCCATTTAATGCATTTATAAATGGTTGAAAGTTTCTACTACTAATCTCAATCTTATCTTGGTCAACATCATCACCAAGACCTAATTGCTCGCATATTTCTTTAAGTTTAGAAAACGCATCTTTTTCACGCTGTTCTGTTTTTTTTGCCAAGATAACAAGTCTTTCTTCTGGGGCTCTATATGGCCAATCAAATCGCTGATAGCATGTGCGTATATCTGCTAGCCTAAATCCGTAATCACTAAGAAAAATATCTATACTTGAATTAATTTCTTCTTCATACGTATGTTGCTTCATGTTTGATGCATTATATCTGCATGGTCAACCAATATCCCTCCGGAACACGGTTTTGATACGCCCGTAGTGTGAGGAAAGCTATATGGTAATCCTAATTGCGACAATACTGCTAAAAGTGCAAAACCTTGCGCTTCGATTGCATCTCCATTAAAGCCAAGTGATTCTATCGCTACCACAGGACACTCCTTAGCAGCCCTTTTAAGCATCATCATCAATGTTTGATTGTGACGTCCACCGCCTGTAATAACCCATTTAGTCGCAGAATCAGGAAAAAGCTTACCCGATAAAATAATGCTTTGCGCAGTTACCTCGGTTAATGTTGCCATAATGTCTGCATCCGTCATAGCATTAAAAGCTGGATCATCAAGCAGCCAATGAAAATGGTTCCGGTCCAATGATTTTGGCGGAGATTTACTTAAATAGTCATCTAAAATAACCTTATCTACTAACTCTTGATTAGCAATGCCTTTAGCTGCTAATTGCCCGTGCATATCTAACTGCCTACCAGTGCATCGCTCCATCATATCATCTATGAGTGCATTTCCTGGACCTGTATCACAGGCCATTAATTGGCCATTCGGTCCAATCCAAGTAATATTTGCTACACCACCTATATTCACTACAATAATAGGGAGGTCTTGGTCTTCCATAATAAGCTGATGGTAAATAGGAAGTAGTGGCGCACCTTGTCCACCTTGCGCTACGTCCTCAGACCTAAAATCATATACCACATCAATACCCGTCAGCTTTGAAAGCAACTGACCATCACCCAGTTGTTTTGTCATATTGTTGTTAGGGTCATGTAGCACTGTCTGGCCATGAAAGCCAATTACATAAACGTCAGAAGGTGGAATGTTATTTCGCTGCAAAAATTGTTCGACCGCTTGTGCATGATGCTGCGTAAGTTTATTTTCCAGCAATTTTTCATTACCATTACCCGCAATCAACTCAATAACATCCGACCTTGTTGATACAGAATAATCCAGCATATATGGCTGATGATCTGTTTGCAGAACATGCTTACCATCGGCACTTACATAAAGAGAAGCAACATCAACACCATCAACCGATGTGCCACTCATAAGCCCAATGGCCAATAGGTAGCCATCTGGTTTATTTGACATCGCGCCAAGTAATATTTTTAGCTATGTAGAAAAATATAGTAAAAATAGCGAGGTATATTAACACTTTTATACCCATATTTTTACGATGTTGCATTTCTGGCTCTGAGGCCCATTGCAAAAATATTGCAACATCCTTCGCCATTTGATCCGCACTTGCTTGTGTACCATCTTGATACTCTATGAGGTCATCTGAAAGAGGCGCTGCCATTGCAATCTGCTTTCCAGGAAAATATGGATTATAATGCAATCCTTCGCCCACTTTAAAACCAGCAGGTGCATCTGAATACCCGGTTAGCAAAGAATATAAATAATTTGCTCCATCAGGACGTGCTTTAATCATCAACGAAAGATCCGGCGGCAACGCACCATTATTAGAAGCACGTGCAGCTTGTTCATTTGCAAAAGGAGCAACAAATCTATCGGACAACCGACCAGCACGCTCAAACATTTCACCTTCATCATTGGGGCCGTCAATCACCGTTGCTTCAGCTGCTATTGCTTTTGCTTCCGCTTCACTAAAACCAATTTCAACAAGATTACGATATGAAACCCTTTTTAGTGAGTGGCATCCTGCACAAACTTGGTTATAAACCTGAAAACCACGCTGGGCTGACTGCTGGTCAACATACCCCGTAACACCATCAAATGGCCATACCAGCTGTTTATTTGGCTCCGCATCACCAGCAGCATATGCCGACATCGAAAACCCTACAATGGCTATAAAAGTTGCTATCAATCGGATCATTATTCAACCCTTACCTTAGAAAATTAATATATGTTCCAAACATGACTGTTAATGTCGTTTATTTACCGCTGCGTCAATCGATTCGGGCTCTGGCCGTGGTTTTTCGATTTTTGCTAGCAATGGTAAAATAAATAAGAAATACGCGTAATAATAAAATGTTCCAGCCCTAGACAAATGAACATAAATTCCTTCTGCGGGCTTACCACCTAAGTATCCAAGCGCAACAAAATTAACAATGAACAATGCAAAGAATAATTTGAATAACGGACGATAAATACCACTTTTTACCTTTGATCTGTCCAGCCATGGAAGCGCAAACAAAATAAATAACGAACCAAACATCACCAATACACCGCCCAATTTATCTGGAATAGCACGAAGCATTGCATAAAAAGGTAAGAAATACCATTCAGGAACAATATGTGCCGGTGTTACAAGTGGATCTGCAGGTAGATAGTTATCCGGGTGACCAAGATAATTAGGCTCAAAGAAAATAAACCATGCAAATATAATAAAGAACACACCAAATCCAAAGAAATCTTTAACCGTGTAATATGGATGGAATGGCACAGTATCTTTCTCTGATTTTGGCTCAACACCTGTTGGATTATTTGAACCATGCACATGTAAGGCCACCACATGAATAACCACGAGGGCTAAAATGATGAATGGCAACAAATAATGCAGCGCGAAAAATCGATTTAGGGTCGGGTTATCAACTGAATAACCACCCCACAAAAAGATAACTATGTCTTCACCAATTACCGGAATTGCAGAGAATAAGTTCGTAATTACTGTAGCACCCCAGTAGCTCATCTGCCCCCAAGGCAAAACATAACCCATAAACGCAGTAGCCATCATGGCAATAAAGATAATAATACCAAACCACCATAAAAGCTCACGCGGTGCACGATATGAACCATAAAATAATCCACGTGCAATGTGCAAGTACACTGCAATAAAGAACATTGATGCACCAACAGCATGAGTATACCTAATTAGCCACCCATAATTAACGTTCCGCATAATGTTTTCAACACTATCAAACGCCATATCTGCATGTGGAGTATAATGCATTGCAAGCACAATACCCGTAACAATCTGAATCATTAGGGCAATACCGGCAATAGAACCAAAATTCCATGCATAATTAAGATTCTTTGGAGCACGATACTCAGCCGAATGCTTCAAAAAACTAAAGATTGGCAACCGATGCTCAATCCAACCTTTTACACCTGTATAGGATGCATCTGACATAATATTTATCCAATTTTAATTTTAGTGTCTGAAATAAACTCATACGGAGGAACTAACAAATTTTCTGGAGCAGGACCCCGACGGATACGCCCTGAAAGGTCGTAATGCGAACCGTGGCATGGACAGAACCAACCACCAAAATCACCTGAATCGCTAAGTGGAACACATCCCAAAAGGGTACAAACACCCATCACTACCATCCATTCTTC
>CALCTU010000102.1 GCA_937907045.1 uncultured Alphaproteobacteria bacterium | reverse complement strand
CAATTTGCTGATGGAGGAGAATTTGGAATGGGAGCTGAAATTGGCATTTCAACCGGTCGCCTTCATGCACGTGGACCTGTGGGAGCGGCACAACTGACCACGTATAAATATGTTGTATCATCTGACGGTTCTGTACGTCCTTAAATTCTTTTTAAATTGAAAGTATTTTATTGCCATGGCAGACCCACACCATAAGCGTATTGGTATTTTAGGGGGAGCATTTAATCCTGCCCATGACGGCCATGTATTTATTAGCCAACAGGCCTATACCTCGCTTAATTTAGATGAAATTTGGTGGATTGTTAGCAACGATCACCCTACCAAGGGAACATCCCATATGCCTCCGTGTGACCAACGTATCAACAATGCACGTCAGTTTACGGCTCAGCAAAATTTTATTCATATTAGCGATATTGAATTAACGCACAAAACCAGCTTTACCTTTGACACTATCACCCTTATTAAACAACTTTATCCAAACGATCACTTTGTGCTTATAATCGGTGCTGACAATTTAGTTA
Source organism: uncultured Alphaproteobacteria bacterium (assembly GCA_937907045.1). GTDB lineage: Bacteria > Pseudomonadota > Alphaproteobacteria > Rickettsiales > UBA6187 > CALCTU01. The sequence continues at coordinate 17,770 of CALCTU010000102.1, read as the reverse complement.
CCTTTCATACGTGGCATCGCTGGGAAGAGTTATTTCACCTCCTTCCCATTGTAGTTGTAAACAGAGGCGACCTTAAATCATCCTCCCTAAAGAGCGTTTCAGCACAATCATTTAATCGCTTCTTAGAGGCCGCCAGTCCAAACATTCCAACCCTTGAGCCCCCGGGGTGGTGTTTTCTAGACGTTGTACCACACCCTGCATCTTCTAGCGCTATTCGATCCAATCAAAAAAACTAGTCAATCGCTTTAATTTTTCGTATAATGGTAGAATATCCCTTTGGTTTAATTTAATGTGGACTTCAATGAAACATTATCAAAGCCCTCACTTCGATTCAGTAGTGTCTGACCTTAAAGCACTAATTGAATCGTCATTAGAAGATGGTAAAGCTAACGACGTAGTAACCATCGACTTACACGGTAAAACTGATGTTGCAGATTATATGATCGTAGCATCTGGTACTTCCCAAAAACACACTAGTTCCCTAGCACAGATCCTCATCAAAAACATCAAGGCTAAACAAGCTGCCGATGTTTCTGTTGAAGGGGCTGAAGAAGGAAATTGGGTATTAGTAGATGCAGGCGATATTGTCGTGCATTTATTTAAACCCGAAACACGTGATCTCTATAACTTAGAGAAAATGTGGGACGCACCATTATTTGCTACCTAACTTTTGTAAGTCAGGAACAATAATGACCACCATTATCATTGCCTGCATAGGTAAGCTATCTTCTTCTGACCCAGAAGATACCATCATACAGCGCTACCTTAAGCGCATTCCGTGGGATGTAAAAATCAAAGAGCTCGACCTCAAAGATAGTAAATTACCTAAAAGCACCCGAACTTCTAAAGAAGCAACCATGCTTTTAGATGCGGTTAAAAACTGTCACTATTGCATTGCGTTAGACGAAAAGGGAAAATCCCTATCTTCTTCTGAGTTTGCAGCCACACTATCCAGTCAATTCGACCTAGGAAATCGTTCAATCGGCATTATTATTGGTGGCGCTTACGGCCTTGACAAGGCGGTCAAAAATCATTGCCAACAAACATTAAACCTTGGTTCAATGACCTGGCCACACATGCTAGCGCGTGCAATGATCACCGAACAGCTCTACCGGGCATCCACTATTATTTCAGGACACCCGTATCACAAATAAATTACTGACCAGATTTTTTTACGAAGGCTGAGAAAAACTCAACATTTTTATTGCCCTCATAAAGCTCTCCATTCACAAAGAAACTTGGGGTAGATTTAACACCCAACACTTTATGTCCTTCAAAGCGTGAACGTGTAATTTGCTCAAATCGCTCCTCATCTGATACGCACGCATCAAAATCATCACCATTCATGCCGCCAAGCTTAGCAATATTTGATAGCACTTCTAAATAATTTTTACGTGAAGCCCAATTATCTTGGGTTTTAAAAACCACTTTAAGAAACTTTTCTTTACTATCTTGTGGTGCACAATCTACCATCATCGCAGCTCGTACTGCTGGCTCATTTAATGGAAAATTGCGATATACAAAACGAATTTTACCAGTATCAATAAGTTGCTCCTTAATTGCACCAAACGCCTTGTTATGAAAGTCCGCACAATGAGAGCATGTCATAGAGGCATATTCTATAACCGTAACAGGAGCTTCGTTGCTGCCAAACACCAAATCATTCTCTGAAACTTCTAATAATTGCTCGCGCGTAGGAAGCTTTTCACCTTCACTTTCCACCGCATATAAGGATGCAGAAAACGCACCAATTACCAGCACAACAAAACCTATAAAAACCTTATAAACCATACGCATAACAGCAACATCTCCTTAAATTACATGGACAGTTAATATCGATAAGTAATCGCATTTTAACTTATAACAACAGCAATGCAAGAAAGAACGCTTGACAACTTGACTTTAATCACGATAGTGTGCGCGAGAAAATGATCGTACAGTGTTCTTTGTAAATAATGTTAATACTGTTTCGTGACCTAAAATATGTGCTTGTTAGCTGTATGAACGATGATAACAAAAAAACCTCTTTAGAGGAACTTGATGCATCAATTAAACAAGCTAAAGAGCGATTGGATGACAATAAGCCTTCTTCTAAGCGCTCGTCATCATCTAGTTTAGGATCACGTATTTGTATAGAATTATTTGCTGGTATTGCTGTAGGTTGTTTTATTGGGTATTACCTAGATGATTGGTTAAAAACAAAGCCGTTGTTCTTTATCATTTGCTTTTTTCTTGGATGTGCCGGTAGTGGCGTTAATATCTACAGAATGATTGCAAGAGATATAAAACAATCAAACCAAGCTCCAGAGAATACTAACAAACCGTAAGTACCTTGTGTCTAACATACTAAATAGTGTGCAGCCGATTATGTCAGCAGATGGATCTCATAGCCCGCTTCAACAATTTGAAATTACCTATTTTACACATTTTAATGATGTGTTTGGTATGAATTTGAACTTCTCAAATTCATCACTTTTTATGGTTCTTGCTGTAGCCGGGGTTAGTGCTTTTATGATTCTGAGCATGCGTTCTCGTGCATTAGTTCCTGGCCGTTGGCAAAGCATGGCAGAACTGATGTACACATTTGTTGCTGACCTTGTAAAAGACACTGCCGGCGAAGAAGCCCGCCCTTATTTTCCATTTATCTTTAGCATTTTTATGTTTGTGCTGTTCTGTAACCTACTTGGCATGATGCCTTATAGTTTCACAGTAACCAGCCATATTGCCGTCACATTTGCATTAGCTGCGTTTATCTTTATTGGTGTAACAGTAGTTGGATTTGTAAAGCACGGAGCCCATTTTTTAAGTTTCTTTTTCCCACAAGGGACCCCTCTACCACTCGCCCCTCTTCTTATTTTAATCGAATTATTTGCTTATTTGGTTCGCCCTCTTAGCTTATCAGTTCGTTTGGCAGCCAACATGCTTGCAGGCCATACTATGCTTAAAGTATTTGCAGGCTTTGTCGTTTCTATGGGCGCATTTGGCGTGGGCCCACTATTATTTATGGCCGTGTTAACAGGCTTTGAGATATTTGTTGCATTATTGCAAGCATATGTATTTACCATTCTAACTTCCGTTTACCTTAATGATGCACTGCATCTTCACTAAGAGAAACGTAATTTGGAATAACTTTATAACCTTATTCTCTAACCTTTAATTTATCTAATGAGGAAAATATTATGGAAGGTGAAGCTCTAAAACTAATTGGTGTTGGTCTAACTACTCTTGGTATGCTTGGTGCAGCTGTGGGTGTGGGTAGCATTTTTGCTGCTGTGATCAACGGTATTGCGCGCAACCCATCTGCAGAAAACCAACTGTCTAAATATGGCTTCATTGGTGCAGCACTTGCAGAAGCAATGGGTCTTTTTGCGCTTGTACTAGCACTTTTAATTATGTTTACTTAAAGGTAGTACTACATATTAGTAGTCACCTTAACGTACGTGTTTAATATTACTTTGTAGGGTTTTGTGATGCCACAGCTCGATTTTTCAACCTATGCCTCTCAAATATTTTGGCTAATCATTACATTTGGTGCCTTGTATTTTATTATGGCCAGGAATGCCTTGCCTACAGTACGCCAGGTATTGCAAGATCGACAACTACGCATTAGTGACGACCTTAAAAAGGCAGAAAAACTCAAAGAAGAGGCAGAATCAGCTCAAAGTGATTTCACCTCTTCTTTGAACGAAGCAAAGCGCAAGTCACACGATATCATCGCCAACGCGCGCGCCGATATGGCTAAAATAGCTGCCGAGAAACACGCTAAACTTGACCAAACATTTGAAAAACAAAAAAAAGAAGCCGAACAACGCATTCAGATTCTTAAAAAAGAAGAAACTGAACGCCTCATCGATATTTCTACTGTAGTTGCCCATAACATGGTTGAAAAGCTTACTAACTTGGAAGCGGACAAAACTACGTTAGAATCACACATCAAAGGCCAGCTTGCAGCATAAATTATGCTCAACTAATAAAACAAGATTAAGTAAGGAGTATCAGCATCATGTTTCACGATCCGACTTTTTGGGTAGCGGTAGCATTTTTGTTATTTATTGGTGCTCTATTTAAACCGGTAAAGAAAATTCTTCTATCCGGACTTGATAAGCGTAGCGAGCAAATTAGAGAAGAGCTCGACCAAGCCTTACGCCTAAAAGAAGAAGCACAAGAATTACTCTCTTCCTATCAGCGTCAGCAGCAAGAAGTTGAAAAAGAGGCACAGGCTATTATTAAAGAGGCTGAAAGCGAAGCAAAACTTATTGCTCAAAAAGCTGAAAAAGACCTCGAAGAAAACCTAAACAAACGCATTGATATGGCAATGCAGAAAATTTCTGCGTATGAGGCATCTGTGCTACAAGAAATCCGTGAAAAAGCACTTGATGCAACCACGGCAGCAGTAACCGAAGCCATTAAAAAGCAAGTTTCTTCTGACAAAGCTAACGCTCTCATTGAAAGCTCTATTAAGCAATTTGCAGCTTAAGCACTACTAAAAATATAGTGTGCTGACTTCGGTGGTGCTTTTTATATAAATTATACCATTTTTAAAATCACCCATTGGTGGTCAGCAATCGCATTATAATTGCTGATGCTTTAAAACATTACAAATCCACGCATAACGCAAAATACCAGAAATGAGAAGCACGAGTGTCCCTCTCTTAAAACATTATGCTTACCTCCTCTTAAGCAGCCTCTCTTCTTAATTTGTACCGCCCCTCCCTTTATTACTTGGAGATTCTGCACTAATCGTGAATCAAGCCAAAGAACAACGTGGCTTACAATAAATATCAAAGCGAAAGTAGCACCAGCTGCTCATACTTTTTTGTACGAGCGTAACGAGCATTAGCGCCTAGACAGAGACGATAATACCACATCCTTGAAAAGAAATAGTTGTTGGTTTTTGTGCGTTTTAAGACTTAGTATATAAACCCCAATGTTCCTTTACGGACCAAGACGATCTCTTTTTGTATTAAATCTGCCAATATTACCAAGTAGCTGATTAATCACACCAATATCATGCCCTTCTGTGGGCGTCACTTCAGGGTTAATAGCAATTTGCCTAGCATCATTTGCCGTATAATGACGTACCGACTTAACCACTTGGTTATCAAACGTAATGGCAAGTACTTTTTGATTAACCAGTTCAGGCTCCAAAAAAGCAATCGACTCATATTCGGCTGCAATATAGTACCATGTTTCATCACCAAAATCAGAAATCGATGATGGACTACCCAATGTACGCTTTACAATTGCTTTACGAGTTTTACCGACAACTATTTTCTTCACAGCTTGCTCATCAAAGGTATAACCAACCTGAGTGGTATTGGTAATACATCCTGTAATACTCAATAACAAAACAGTTAATCCGAGAGAAAACCAATATTTCATCGCTACCTACACTTTTATACTAGATTTTTGTGACAAGATGATTTATAAACTCACCCCTTGTTTAAAACCTAATGAATATACATAAGTTAACACGTTTGGAAAGAGATTATGGCAGTTCCAAAGAAAAAAACAACAAAAAGCAAACGTAATCAACGCCGTTCGCATCACGCAATTAAACCCGCAAATGTAACGGTTGACCCAATTACAGGTGAGTACAAGCTATCTCACCAGCTTTGTAAAACAGATGGTACGTACAATAACCGTCAGGTTGTTGTAGAGAATGATCACCTGTTTGATGATGACGACGCTTAATTTTTGTGATAATCAAAGTATCGCCATCAACATTTTAGAGATTACTAGAGGCATATTTTGGCTATTGAGGCTACGGACAAAGTTATTGTCATTGCATTAGATGCAATGGGGGGAGATCGTGCGCCAGACGCGGTACTTGGAGGGGCAAATGCGTTTGCTAAAAAGCATTCGGATGTCAACTTCTTGCTTTTTGGCGACGAAAATATCCTCAACGATAAACTAAGTCATTACACACAATTACAAAATCAAAGTCAGGTATGTCACGCACCTGATGTTGTTGATGATGCGGAAAAACCTTCTGCAGCCCTCAGAAAAGGAAGGCACTCAAGCATGCGCCTTGCTATTGATGCCGTAAGAAGCAAGCGTGCCCACGCTGTTCTTTCGGGTGGCAATACCGGCGCACTTATGGCCATGGCAAAACTTGGATTAAGCACTATTCCAGGCATCGACAGACCTGCTATTTGCTCAGTATTTCCTACAATGAAGAAATCTTGCGTCTTATTAGACCTAGGGGCCAATGTTGACTGTAACGTCGACAATCTCGTTCAATTTTGTATCATGGGTGATGCATTTGCAAAAGTTATTCTTGGTAGAGAGACGCCGCGTGTTCGGTTACTCAACATTGGCAGTGAGGACACAAAAGGCTCTGAAATAGTCAAAGCGGCAGCACAAGAAATTCGTGACGGCGGTTATGATATTAATTTTTGTGGGTATATTGAAGGTAATGAAATTGCTCAGGGCATTGCTGACGTCATAGTAACCGATGGGTTTACCGGTAATGTCGCACTAAAAACCGCTGAAGGAACCGCCAATATGTGCGGACACTATATCAAGCAAGCTTTCAAAAGCTCTCCATTGGCATTTTTAGGAGGCATGTTTGCAAAACGTGCCATCAAAAAAATGTTCAAGCGTATGGACCCTCGCTACCATAATGGCGCACTTTTTGTAGGCCTTAATGGCATTGCTGTAAAAAGTCATGGTTATATGGACGAAATTGGCTTGCAAAATGCTATCAAAGTTACCTACAATCTGGCCAAATATGATATCAACAAAAAGATCAGTAGTGAACTCATGCACGATGATGAATCTGGGTCTGGAAACGAGGATATCTTACTTGACACGACAGGGTAATTAGAAGAAAATCGCTCCCCTATGATAGAATCACACATTATCGGTACTGGGTCGTATTTACCCGAAAAAATACTTACCAACAATGACTTAGCGTCTATGGTTGATACGAATGATGAATGGATCGTAAGTAGAACCGGAATCAAACAACGCCATATCGCAGGCGAAAATGAATTAAATGCCGACATGGCATACCAAGCAGCCCAAAAAGCAATAGAGTCTGCACATATTCAAGCACAAGACATCAGCATGATTATTGTGGCTACCACGACTCCAGATTATACATTTCCGTCAGTAGCTGCATGCGTACAGGCTAAATTAGGTGCAAAATGCCCTGCCTTTGATATGCAAGCTGTGTGTTCAGGATTTGTATATGCGATGTCTACTGCCCACCAATTTATACAATCAGGTAGCATGAAACATATCTTGGTTATTGGTAGTGAAAAAATGTCTTCCATCTTGGATTGGAAAGACCGGCGTACTTGTATTTTATTTGGCGATGGCGCTGGAGCAGTGGTTTTGGGTGCTAAACCCAATATAGATGCATCTGTGTCCAATACACCTCACAGAGGTATATTATCTTCATACTTAATGGCCCAGGGCCAGCATAAAGATATTCTTTATGCCGATGGTGGAGTTGCCAGCACTCAATCTGCAGGTGTCATCCATATGAATGGCCAAGAAGTATTTAAACATGCAGTCACAAAAATGTCTGCAGCTATCAATCAAGCACTTAAAAAAGCAGGCCTCACAAAAGATGCAATTGACTGGTTAGTCCCGCATCAAGCTAATCAGCGCATCATAGATAGTCTTGGCAAAAAAATGAAATTAGAGTCTGATCGGGTTATATCTTGTGTAGCCAATCATGCAAACACTTCAGCAGCTTCCATACCTTTGGCACTTGATTATGCAGCTCAGTCTTCTCAATTCAAAGAAGGCGATTTATTATGTTTTGTAGCCATTGGTGGAGGGCTTACCTGGGGAGCATGCTTGCTTCGATGGTAGTTACTCACAGTTTTTAGTCATTTTTTTATTTAAAACGGTTGACAAAATAATGTAATTATATAGCTTTTGCGACTCACGTTTAACCTCAACCAAACACAAAATACAGTAAGCATTAATGTCAGATAATCAAACAGTTACACGATCTTATTTAATGGACAGCATTTACCAACAATTAGGCTATTCTCGTGCCGAAGCTTCAGACTTCGTTGATGCGGTCTTAGATGAGGTGAACCAGGCGTTGCATCGTGAAGGAGAAATTAAGATTTCATCTTTTGGTACATTTCGAGTACGCAAAAAGAAAGCTCGTGTTGGACGCAACCCCAAAACAAAAGAAGAGGCTACTATTAGCGCCCGTAATGTCGTCAGTTTTTACGCATCAAACCTATTAAAAAAGCGTATTAACAGCCAATAGCGTTACTAGGAACGGTCACATCACGCAGGCAACGAGTAAAAAGGACAAAGACACGTGAGCAGACAAAAAGCACCAAATGCACTACGAACTATCGGCGAGGTAGCTGAAGAATTAGGGGTAGCAACTCATGTTCTTCGATTCTGGGAAAGTAAGTTTAAGCAAATCAAACCACAGAAACGTCGTGGAAGACGCTATTATCGACCAGAAGACATTAAAGTTATCACGCAAATAAAAGCCCTTTTATATGGGCAAGGATACACTATTCGTGGTGTTCAAAAGTTCTTAAGTGACGGCAACCAAGCACTTGCTTTTGGTAACGACAACCAACAAGCTCCTGCCAACACCAATATATTTGAGAACAATACCCTAGAACTCACGCATAAAGCATCGGAAGCTACCCCACCCAATCGCACTGCAGATGCTCAATCTGCTAAGCTGAAAGAGATTCACGAAAATCTCCAACGCCTCAAACAAAAAATTGAAAAAGATCTCTGATCTAAACTAACCGTGAACCAAACCAAACAACAACTTGGTTTACGATAATCATAAAAGCGCAACAGCGCGAAGGCGGAAATGAAACACCATTTCTTTAAAAAAGAAATGGTTATAAACGCAACTTAAAAAAAATTCTTTGCTTTTTGGCTGCAATATGGTAGCAAGTTTTCTTGATTTTACGTACGCAAGTAAAATTTATAGTAAATAGGAATTCTATTTACGCTAGGCACCTAAATTGAGTAAAATTTAGCGTAAGTAAAATGAGTATTACTATAGTATTTTTGTATCAGAGCCAAGCCATGGTAGTACCAACAGCTAAGATCGAGGAATCATCAACATGACATTAAAAACCAGCTTGCACTCATGCCACCTTGAATTAGGTGCAACAATGGTATCCTTTGCTGGGTTTGACATGCCCATACATTATCCAACCGGCATAAAGGAAGAACACATTGCCACACGGACTTCTGCTGGAATTTTTGATGTTTCACATATGGGACAAGCAATCATTGAAGGAAGTGATGTTGCACAATTTTTCATGAACATTACACCATCTGCATTTGCTAAAACACCTGCATCTAAAGCAAAATATACCGTACTTACCAATCCAGACGGTGGTATTATTGACGATGTTATTATTACAAAAATAACCGAAGATCGGTTCTTTATTGTGTTTAATGCAGCTTGCAAAAGTAAAGACATTGCATGGATGAAACAACATCTACCCCATAATTTAACATTCACCGAACTTGATAACCGTTCGCTTATTGCTATTCAGGGACCAAAAGCTGTCTCTGCACTTGAGCCATTATTTGAAGGCCACAATCTTGCGCAACAAGAATATATGAGCTTAGCTGAGACAACATACAACAATAACAGTGTTTATATCAGTAGACTTGGTTACACAGGAGAAGATGGTTTTGAGATTAGCATCGCGAATGAAGATGCCCCTACCCTATGGAATACGTTACTAGAAAACGACAATGTTAACCAAGTAGGCCTTGGAGCTCGCGATACTTTAAGGCTAGAAGCTGGCTACCCATTATATGGCCAAGACCTAGATGACACCACAACTCCTATTGAAGCTGGACTGTCATGGGTGGTAAGAAAAAAAGATCACCAATTTATTGGTGGTGACATTATTGCTCAGCAACGTGAACGTGGAACATCACGAAAACGTGTTGGTATTGAATTACTTGATAAAGGAATTGTACGGGCGAACACCCCCGTTGAAAATCAAAGTGGCGTACAAATAGGCACCATCACCAGCGGAGGATTTGGACCAACCGTGAACAAGGCTATTGCTCAAGGATATGTTCAATCTGACTATTGCAATGAAGGTACAGAAGTAATTATTCCTCTTCGAGGCCGAAAACTACTTGCAAAAATAACTAATTTTGCTTTTATAACCCCTAACACTAAAACCTAAATTATTATTTTATATCATGTCTGACACTTCTATTCCTTCCGATCATCTTTATACCCAAGAACACGAATGGGTTTTACGCGATGGCAATCAAGTAACCGTAGGCATTAGCGACTATGCCCAGGACTCTTTAGGCGAACTAGTTTACGTAGAGTTACCTTCTATTGGCGATGAATTCTCCAAGGGTGACGACATGGTGATTGTGGAATCATGCAAAGCAGCAAGCGATGTTTATGCACCTGTAAGCGGTAAAGTTGTTGAAGTTAATGACAATCTAGATGACAGCCCAAACTTAGTGAATGAATCACCCTATGAGCAAGGTTGGCTGGTAAAAATAGAGCTCTCAGATGAATCTGAGCTTGACGAACTCCTCAACAGTGATACTTACGCTCAACACGTAGAGTAACACCCACAGAATCTCTTTAGAACATTTTTAGAAATATTTGCGTTACTTAAGTTAAGTTACACCATAATCATTATAATTTCGGTAAAGTTATGCGCTTCCTCCCTCATACTAAGGCAGACAGAACTGCTATGCTTGAAAGCATAGGTGTGTCATCGGTTGATGATCTTTATACACACGTTCCTGCATCATGCAAACTCAATAGCCTTATAGACCTACCACTAGCACAAAGCGAAATGGAAACTGAACGTGCGTTAGTAACAATCGCTAATCAGAATCACGCGGCTCATGAAGGGCCATTCTTCCTGGGAGCTGGCAGTTATTACCACCATGTGCCATCAAGTGTTGACCACATTATACAGCGGTCAGAATTTCTAACGGCCTACACCCCATACCAACCTGAGGTTTCTCAAGGAACCTTGATGGTTATTTTTGAATTCCAAAGCATGGTAGCTGCACTTACGGGCATGGATATTGCAAATGCTTCCATGTATGATGGCTCAACAGCACTCGCTGAAGCTGCACTCATGGCAAAGCGCGTTACCAAGCGTGATAACATTTCTATCCACGGACAGCTTCATCCGCAATATAGAGAAACCCTCGACACCTACATGCAGCATTTTGAAGGTTTTACTACCACCGAGATGCCCGATGAGAAAACTGCCTGCTTGATTGTGCAAACACCTGATTTTCACGGCAACATTCATGAACTCAGTAAGCTTAGAAAAGCATGCGATGAGTCTGGTGCATTACTGATTATTTGTTTTACAGAAGTTGTTTCTTTGGGACTACTTCCAGCCCCAATTGAAGCTGATATTGTAGTAGGCGAAGGACAAAGCCTAGGAAACCCTATGCAAGCTGGTGGTCCTTACGTTGGTTTGTTTGCATGTAAAGAAAAATATGTTCGCCAAATGCCCCGCAGACTATGTGGCCAAACCACAGACGAAGAAGGTAGACGTTCATTTGTATTAACTTTAAATACTCGCGAACAACATATTAGGCGTGAAAAGGCAACGTCTAACATTTGTACCAACCAAGGCTTATGCGCAACTGCTTTTACCATCCATCTTAGCTTATTGGGCGAAGAAGGCATAAAACATCTGGCAGCTCTTAATCATGAAAAAGCCTGCCAATTGGCCGATGCACTTTCTACTATTGATGGCATATCAATCTTAAATGAAACATTCTTCAATGAATTTGTCATTCAGCTACCAGTAGATAGTCACCACGTAGTTAGTAAACTTGCTAAACAAGGAATTGTTGCCGGCTTAGCTCTTAAGAACAATCAATTATTGGTCACAGCAACTGAAATGACCTCAGACATTGATATTCAAACCTTCACTCGTAAACTGAATGAAATAATTCACGACATTATATAGCAAACACTATGCAACAAAACATTACCACACACACAAACAAACCGGCATCTCTTCCTGATAATCGCGGACTTCGATTTGATGAAGCACTTCTAATTGACCGTTCAGAACAAGGTCGTACAGGAGTTGATTTAGAGCCTTTAAAAGGCACCAAGCTTCGTACTGGCCAAAAAAAACGTGATCATGTTGGCTTACCTGGCTTAAGTGAGCCCCAAGTAATACGCCACTTTGTCCGTTTATCACAAAAAAACTTTGCTATTGATACCGGCTTCTATCCACTCGGTTCTTGCACAATGAAGCATAACCCTAGGTTAAATGAAAAAATGGCACGCCTACCAAAATTGGCTAATATTCATCCGCTGCAAGACCCCTCAACCATGCAAGGTACCTTAGAAATTATGTACCGCTTGCAAACCTGGCTATCTACACTTACAGGCTTACCTGGAGTAAGCTTAAATCCTGCAGCAGGTGCTCACGGCGAACTTGCGGGCATGATGGTGATTCACAAAGCACATGAGATCAAAGGACGTCAACGCAAAGTAGTACTGGTATCCGATAGCGCCCATGGTACCAATCCTGCTACCGCTGCTATGTGTGGCTACACCATTAAAACCATTCCTACAACTGAGGAAGGTTTTGTTGATATGGAGGCATTTGAAGCTGCACTTAACGATGACGTAGCAGCCTTTATGCTTACAAATCCAAGTACAGTTGGATTATTTGACCCAAGAGTTAAAGAGATTGCAGATAAACTACATGAAGTTGGTGCTTATTTTTATTGCGATGGCGCCAATTTTAATGCCATTGTAGGACGTGTACGCCCGGCTGACTTTGGTGTTGATGTCATGCATATTAATTTACACAAAACCTTCTCTACTCCACACGGTGGTGGAGGCCCAGGTTCAGGACCAATTGTCGTATGCCAAGAATTATCTGACTACTTACCAATCCCTCATGTTATACGCCACGAAGACGGTCACTTTGAATTAGAAACAAATATTGAACATAGTATCGGACGTATTCGTGCTTTTAGCGGTCATTTTGGTATGTTCATTCGTGCATTATCTTATATGTATGCCCATGGAGCAGATGGCCTTAAACAAGCATCCGAGGATGCCGTACTTAATGCCAACTATATTATGGCCCAATTAAAAGACCTCTACCATGCCCCATTCCAGGGCCCTTGTATGCATGAATGTCTTCTCACCGACAAACACCAGCGTCAACATGGTATCGAGACCATGGATATTGCCAAAACACTGATTGAACATGGCATGCATCCTATGACAGTCTATTTTCCATTGGTGGTAAAAGGTGCTATGTTAATTGAACCAACCGAATCCGAAAGTAAAGAAACCATCGATCATTTTATTACCATTATGCGCCATATTGCTACAGAGGCTGCTGATGGCAATATTGAAATGTTCAAACAAAATCCAATCTCTACACCACGTCGTCGTGTTGATGAAGTAGGAGCAGCACGTAAACCAAAGTTGGTTTGGGGTGAGTAATTCCTTCTATACAGGTCGTAAATAAAATTGCCCTTTGGCTTCATTCACAATCCGTAGAGTCATTCCAATTTAAAAAGGACGGTAAACTTATTTACCGTCCTTTTATTATTCTATTACAGGTATGATGTGTATTTAACCAAACACACTGGAGCTTTCAGCACCTTCATCAAGTCCTACTAACCCTAGACTATCTGAACTAGAGAAAATAAAATCATCTGCTGTTAAATTTTCAGACCCAGCACCTTTTATTTCTAGTAAATAATCACCTAAAATGACACCGGTACTGTAACCAACAACTTGATTTTGGAACTGTAAATCATCAAACGATTTAATATCTTCAAATGCAGATAAATCAATAACATCATTATCATTAAAATCGAGAATGGAAACGGTGCTGTCAATTTCTTTATCGATCACAAAGATATCATCACCTTCTTGGCCAATTAACCAATCTTCACCTTTACCAGCATGTAATTTATCATTACCTAGGCCACCAACAATATCATTGGCATAATCATTACCAAAAATTTCGTCGTTACCTTCCGTACCTACTACAAGTGAACCATAAGTATCTGCCTTAATGACATTATAACCATCAACAGACTCTGTAGGAACTTCTGGAGTTTCTGGCACTTCAGGAGTTGTTCCTGGATTTTCTGGAAGGTCATCGTTACCCGCAAAAATAAAGTCGTCTGCGGTAAGATTTTGAGCTTTCGTTGGATCTGCCACATTCCACTGATAACCGTTATCATAGGCCATATCACCATTAACTTTTAAAATTTGTCCACCCACTGCAATCGCTGAACCATTAGAGGTTTGTGTGATGTTAAGATCTTCAAAAGAGGTAATATCCTCAAATTGTGACAAATCAATCTTATCATTCCCTTGGCCAAAGTCTTGAATTTCAACTGTAGTGTTTATATTGTCGCCAATCACAAATGTGTCATCACCTTGGCCACCAAACAACCAGTCCCAACCAGCACCAGAATGTAACTTGTCATTACCTTGTCCACCAACAATATCGTTTAATGCATCGTTACCAAAAATTTCATCATCTGCACTTGAACCTTGAACCAAGAAATCATATTCACCAGCTTCGATAACATTATATTCTTGAGGTATCTCTGGCTCTTCAGGCTCTTCTGGATCAGTGGTTGGTGAAGCAAAAATAAAGTCGTCTGCTGTAAGGTTTTGAGCTTTCGTTGAATCTTCATTATATTCAAACACACCATCAACATAGGATGTACCGCTGGTAATTAAAATGTTATTACCCCCAATAGTAATAATTGAACCATATTGATCTTTAGTAAGATTAAGATCCTCAAACGAAGTAATATCTTTATAATGCGATAAATCAATTTTATCGTTTCCTTCGCCAAAATCTACAATTTGTACGATCGCATCATTAAGCTCATCGACCACAAAAGTGTCATCTCCTTGACCACCTAATAGCCAATCCCATCCAGAACTAGTATGAATGATATCATCGCCCTTGCCGGCAATAATCGTATCTGCAACTTCACTTCCAAAAATTTCATCATTACCATCAGTACCAAAAGTATAACTACCATATTCAGCTGCATGAACAACGTTATATTCTTCTGGTGCTTCAGGTTCTGGACTCTGGGGCTCTTCTGGCTCAGTAGTCCCAGAAGCAAAGATAAAATCGTTTGCAGTAAGATTTTGAGCTTTAGATGGGTCCGCAGCGTTCAACTGATAGTCGCCGTTACTATACAACGTATCGCCATTCACCTTAAGTGTATATTCACCTAGCTTGATATCCGAACCACTATAAGATTGCAAAATATCAAGATCTTCAAAAGAAGTAATATCCTCAAATTGCGATAAATCAATTTTATCATTACCTTGGCCAAAATCTTGAATTTCAACCGTACTATTTATGTCCTTGCCAATCACAAACGTATCATCGCCTTGGCCACCAAATAACCAGTCCCAACCAGCACCAGAATGAAGCTTATCATCGCCATTGCCACCAACAATATCATTGGCACCATCAGTACCAAAAATTTCATCATTAGCATCGGTACCCTCTACCAATGACACCATATCATTATAGGCCACACTATTTAACTCACCTTTAATGACATTATAGGTCACTTCATCATCTGCGGCTGATATCGTTAATTCAGGTTGACTTGTCAGTGCAATTGACCCAATGGTACCAGTTGTTGCTAGACCAGCAGTAGCAGAACCAATTGTAATGGCGTCACCAGACACAACATTGGTAGTAGTTTCAGATTGAATTGATTGCTCAAGACTTGTTGATGGTTGCAGTGTTACGGTAGAATTATTCTGTGCTCCAGAATTTTCCAAATCAATAGAGGTACCCTCTAATTGAGCATTCAATTCTTCAAAAATATTTAACGTAGTAGTCATTGCAAGTTTCCTTCATAATATAACGTTGTTGATCTACTCATTGTGAGTGTCATACTTTATAGAACATGAACTACGAATCCATACGGAAGAAAAAATTCATGCAAAATTCATATCGCCAAAAAGTGATTTGCCTCTTCTACTAATTGGGAAATAATATCTGCCACCGGCTCTTCTTTTGTAACCATTCCAACACACTGGCCGGCCATAAGCGAACCATTTTCAACATCACCATCAATCACTGCTTTGCGAAGCGCTCCTGCCCAAAAATGCTCAATTTCAAGCTGTGCCGACTCTTTGTCTAATTCACCAGAACGATGCTTGGCAATCACTTCATGTTGTTTGCGCATAAAATCATCCGTGGCTTTATTTTCTATTGCCCTAACAGGAATAACCGGAAAATCCGGATCAATTTGCACCGACGGCATTGCATTTCTTGCTGCAGCCTTAATAAAGGCCTTTTTAAAGTTAGGATGTGCAATCGATTCACTCGCACAAACAAAACGGGTTCCCAGCTGTACACCACTTGCTCCCATTTTTAAGTAAGAAACAATCGTCTCTCCCCGAGCAATACCACCAGCAACAAAAATAGGAACCTCTTGACTTAAAACCGGCAAAATCTCCTGAGCTAATACTGAAGTGCTTACTGGCCCAATATGCCCACCAGCTTCCATACCTTCAATAACAAGTGCATCCACACCAGAACGAATAAGCTTCTTACCAATCACCAAAGCAGGTACAAAACTTATCACCTTACCACCGTAGGACTTGATCTCCTCAATCGTTTGCTTGGATGGCAAACCACCGGCCAATACCACATGTGAAACATTTTCTTTTTTACACACAGCTACAAGCTCTTCTAACTGCGGGTGCATAACAATAAGGTTCACACCAAAAGGTTTATCCGTCAGTGCTCTGGTTGCTTGAATTTCTTTTTCTAACAATTCAGGTGGCATAGAACTACACGCAATAACACCAAAACCTCCTGCGTTAGAAATTGCTGCCACCAAATGACGTTCAGAGACCCAGCTCATCGCACCGCCCATAATGGCGTATTCACAGCCTAAAAATTCCTTACCCCTGGACCATAATTGCTCTAATGAAGACATGAACTAACTCTCTCAAGATTATACTTAGTAATTCAAAGCCGAACATGGCGTTTTTCCTAGTAAAAAGCAAGAAATTTTATACGTACAATTTATTTCAAAATTAACCTTTTGTTAATCATGTGTAGCTACAATGTATCTGTATAGTATTTTTGATTACTGTAGTTAAAGGGGACAGCACATGAAGGTAGAAAATATTCGTTGGGAAGCAGATACTGGTTGGTCATCAGACCTTGATCACGCCGGTGATTTAAAAGATGCTAACTTTGTATTGTATTTTGGAGGACAAGGTACACTTGATGATGGTTCACATTATCAAGAACTCAAGGATCTCTACCCCAATGCCCATATAATGGGATGTTCTACAGGCGGAGAAATTTCAGGCGATGAAGTAATTGACGACAGTATTGTGGCTTCTGCGGTAAAATTAGAAAAAAGTACGATGGATTTTGCCAATATCGAAATTGAAGACGCCAAAGAATCCTTCAATGTTGGCAAAGAAATTGCACAAAAATTAATCAAAGATAATCTCAAAAACATCTTTATTCTTTCTGATGGATTAAATGTTAATGGCAGTGAATTAGTTAAAGGCCTAGTGGATGTTGTTGGAAACGAAGTCATCCTCACAGGCGGCCTTGCAGGTGACGGCGCTGATTTTGGAAAAACATTCGTAGGCCTTGATCAAGCCCCTACCTCCTCACGGGTAGTAGCCGTTGGATTTTCTGGCGATGATTTAAACGTATCATATGGTAGCTTTGGTGGCTGGGATAACTTTGGACCAGAACGTACAGTTACCCGGTCTGAAGGCAATGTATTATTT
>CALCTU010000101.1 GCA_937907045.1 uncultured Alphaproteobacteria bacterium | reverse complement strand
TTTAATCCACCGCGTTATATGCGTCTTCTGGAATTGGTGGTGGGCAAGCATACTGATTCTGGCGCTGCAAATGTAATTCGGGATTTTTGTGATATACGTTTGGGTAAAGGAGTTGTTGATTGTCATGACAGTCCAGGATTTATTGCAAATCGGATTGGATGTTTTTGGATGACAGTTGCGGTATTGGATGCAATTGAGCAGGGAGTTGATGTTGAGACTGCAGATAGTTTGTTAAGCCGTCCTATTGGTGTGCCAAAAACGGGTGTGTTTGGTTTACTTGACTTGATAGGTATTGACCTAATGCCGCTGATTGCCAAGTCATTTAGTGGTACGTTGCCAAAAGATGATTGGTTTTTAAAAATCTACGAGCAGCCCCAGATTATTTCAGATATGATTGCCGATGGATATACTGGTCGTAAAGGTAAGGGTGGTTTTTATCGGTTAAATACCGATGGTGGCAAAAAACAAAAAGAAGTAAAGGATTTATCGTCTGGTGAATATGCAGCGGCTCAACGTCCTAAGGTTGATGCTGCAGGTGCAGCTAAGTCTGGTTGGCGTGGAATGCTAGAATATGATGATAAGGCTGGTAAATATGCCCGTTCTGTGATGCTTAAAACATTAAGCTATACGGCTTCGTTGGTACCAACAATAGCTGATGATATTTACGCAGTAGATGAGGCCATGAAGCTTGGTTATAATTGGAAATATGGTCCTTTTGAACTTATTGACCGCCTCAAAAATGCCGATCAACATGGTAGTACATGGTTGATTAACGCATTAAAAGAAGATGGTATGGAGGTTCCTGATCTATTAGAGGCTGCAAAAGATAAGGATTTTTACCAAATAGATGATACCAAGAAGCAATATCTAACCACAAATGGTAGTTACGGTATTATACCGTCTTCGGATGATGTATGGATGTTGGCAGATAAGAAGTTAGGTAAGAAACCACTTCTTAAAAATGCATCTGCATCTGTATGGGATATTGGCGATGGTATTGTGTGTGTTGAATATACCACCAAAATGAATAGTGTTGATCCTTTTGTCCTTGAAATGCTTGCCAAGGCCACTGATTTTGTGCAAGAAAAAGGCTATAAAGGCATGGTGGTTGCCAATGACGGCGATAATTTTTGTGTGGGTGCCAATATTGGTATTTTACTATTTGCAGCAAATGTAGCTGCATGGTCGCAAATTAACGACATTATCAAGCAGGGACAAGATACATTTATGGGGCTTAAATATGCACCGTTTCCGGTGGTGCTGGCTCCTGCAGGTATGTCGCTTGGTGGTGGATGTGAGATATTGCTGCACGCAGATGCTGTCCAAGCCCATGTAGAGACATATACTGGCCTAGTTGAAGTTGGAGTGGGGATTGTCCCTGGCTGGGGTGGATGTAAAGAAATGATTCTTCGTCACTTAGAGTCTGACACCATAAAACGCTTAAGTTTGGCAGAAAAGGGCGGTATGTTCGCACTTTCGATGAAGCAGGCTTTTTCTGGTGGCGGTAGTGCTTCATTGAGGCATCCGATTGCAACAATTAATGCTATGCCCGCTATATCCAAGTCATTTGAGTATATTGCAACTGCTAAGGTAGCCAAGTCTGCTGAAGAAGCCAGGGATATGCTGATATTAAGAGACAGCGATGGTATTACCATGAATCGAAAGCGTCTTTTGCCGGATGCTAAAGCAAGATGTTTAGAACTAGCTAAGAATTATGTGGTGCCAGAAAAGCCGGAAGTGCGACTTCCTGGTGCTACAGCCAAAACCGCACTAGAAATGGCGATTGCGGGTTTTGTGAAAAGTGGTAAGGCAACGCCGCATGATGAAGTTGTATCAAAGGCAGTTGCGCATGTATTATCTGGTGGTGATACTGATATTACTTGTGTATTGACAGAACAAGATATGTTAGACTTGGAATTAGAGATGTTTATGCATATGGTTAAGCAATTACCAACGCTTGACCGTATTGAGCATATGCTAAACACAGGTAAGCCATTAAGGAATTAGTAGGTTGTATAGCTAAGGTAAGCATAAATACAAAGTATGTTAATCGCAAAAGGAATTGAGGCAGCCGTATGCGATCAAAAAAACCGTTATTTTCCAGGCATTATGTGCGCCTGTTGGTGCTAGTGTTACTGGCAGTAGTAGCATCCTTTTTTGCAAAAATTGGGTGGTTCTTTGAGCTATTTTCTCATTTTACGGCGCATTATGCGGCTATTTTGGGGACGTTAGCGCTTCTTTTGTTGTTTTCTAAGCGTTATGGGTGGTCAGTGGTTGCTGCTGTGGTGTTTGGCGTGCAGATCTACCAGGTATTGCCGCTCTTTCAAGGTAATCCCAATATTGCTTACTCGGACGAGCAGTTAGTGGATGAAGAGGGATTTGAGGCTATTAATGTTCTTCAGTATAATGTGAACCGAGAAAATGAGAATGTAAATAATATTGTTAGTTGGATTACCCAGCAAAGCCAGGATATAGACATTGTTGTTTTACAAGAAGTAACCGATAAATGGCAAGTTGCCTTGGAGCGTTTAAAATGGATTTACCCATACCATATTAGTAAAGAAGTTAGGGGTAATCGCCAAATTATTATTTTAAGTCGATTAATGATTGATGAGCTAGAGATTATGCATCTTGGTGAAGACGGGGCTGCCGTTATCATTAGAGGAGCAACTATTTTTCATGACCTAGATTTTGTGTTATATGGCGTGCATCCACCTCCGCCTATTTTGCCTTCTTATGCGAATTCTAGAAATAATTTGATGATGGAAGTAGGGGCTTCGATTGCAGATGAACAAGCAAAACATAAGGTTTTGGTTGGGGACTTTAATATGACCCGGTACTCACCTTATTTTAAGAAGGTGTCCGGAGCCAGTAGCATGTATGATAGTAATGAAGGAATGGGATATATTACTACTTGGCCAAGCTTTGCACCAAAAGAGCTTGGAATATCCATTGACAACATGCTGCTATCAACCAATATTGTGGTAAAAGACAAGAAAGTGGGGCCGGCGCTTGGTTCCGACCACCGTCCAGTCATTAGCCATTTAAAATTCATGGTACCGAAAGTAAAAGGAGAGTTAAGCCATGCCTCAGTTCAGGGCGCCGATTCGCGATTTTGAGTTTATTTTGAACGAAGTTCTTAATGTTCAGCAATATAAAGAAAAAGGATTAAAAGGTTTTGAAGATGTTGACGATAACCTGATTTCAGCTTTATTGGATCAGGGGGCAAAGCTTTGTGAAGAAGTGTTGTTTCCGCTTAATCAATCTGGAGATGAGCAGGGAGTTTCCTTTGATAAAGGCAATGTGACATTGCCAGATGGTTTTAAAGAAGCGTACAAAACCTATATTGAATCTGGTTGGACCAGTTTTACATGTGACCCTGCATATGGTGGTCAGGGGTTGCCTGAGGTGCTTAACATGCCAATTATTGAGATGATATGTTCAGCGAATCTTTCGTTTGGCATGACACCAGGTCTTACCCACGGGGCTTACAATGCAATTTATATGCATGGTAGTGATGAAATTAAACAACGTTATTTGCCAAAAATGGTAGATGGAACATGGTCAGGGGTGATGTGTTTAACAGAGCCTCAATGTGGTACAGACCTTGGTTTAATTACCACAAAAGCAACACCAAATGATGATGGATCCTATAATATTGACGGTTCGAAGATTTTTATTTCATCGGGTGAGCAAGATGCCACTGAAAATATTATTCACTTGGTCTTAGCGAAACTTCCGGATGCTCCTGATGGTGTAAAAGGAATCAGTTTATTTGTTGTGCCTAAAATGTGGGTCAATGAGGATGGTTCAATAGGAGATGCTAACGGTGTTTCTTGTGGCTCTATTGAGCACAAAATGGGTATTCACGCTTCTCCAACATGCGTGATGAATTATGAGGGTGCCAAGGGATATTTGGTTGGTCAAAAGCATAAAGGTTTACGTGCGATGTTTACTATGATGAACGAAGCACGACTATATGTTGGGATCCAAGGTCTTGGTCTTGCTGAGATTGCATACCAAAATGCGCTTGAATATGCTAAAGAAAGACTCCAAGGACGCGATCTACACGGTCCAAAATATCCTCAAAAGAAAGCGGATCCGTTGATTGTACATCCAGATATAAGGCGTATGCTGTTGATTATGAAGAGCTTCTGTGAGGGGGCTAGAATGCTGGCATTGCAAACAGCATTGAAGCTTGATGTAGAAAAACGTAGTGAAGATGAACAAGAAATTGAACAGGCAGACCATTTTGTGCAATTGATTACGCCCATATTAAAAGCATATTTTACCGATATGGGGCATGAGGTGGCAAATTTGGGTATGCAAATTTATGGTGGTCATGGTTATATCCGCGAATATGGCATGGAACAATATGCCAGAGACGCTCGGATTGCTCAAATCTATGAAGGTGCAAATGGCATTCAGGCACTTGATTTAGTAGGTAGAAAGCTTCCTAAAGATACAGGAAAATATTTACGTAGTTTCTTCCACCCTGCGACGGAATTTGTTGCTGAGCATCGTGAAAATAGCGACATGGCAGAATTTACTAAAGGTTTGCATACAGCGCTTAAAAATGCACAGCAAGCTTCTTTGTGGGTTGCTGCAAATGGAATGGGTGATCCTAACGAAGCCGCAGCAGCGTCGGTGGATTACTTGAAGCTAATGGCCATCGCGGTAATGGCGTATATGTGGGCTCAGATGGCTTTGGCGGCGCAAAAAGGAATAAAGGAAAATAGTTCCGATAGTGAGTTTTATGAGGCTAAGCTTGATACTGCTCGTTTCTTTATGAAAAAAGTTGTACCGACGCAATATGGCTTGTTGGCGACTATTGTTGAAGGTGCTAAGCCGGTAATGGCAGCAAGGTTGTAGGGATAGTTTTTGTTGTACTAAGCGTTCCAACTTATGTTATCCAGTGAATAGCCTTTAAGGGGTGGTGAGGGGTAAACCTGTCGAGCCTTTCTTTCTTTGGCATCGTTGATAGCTTTTAAAGCCACCCATTAAGCCAATTCATAAAGAAATCATAATGGTTCATTATGGGATAGATAATAAGTGCTTTTGTATCATCAAAGCGAACTTGACTGGCAAATAAATAGGCAACAAATATAAGCAAACACAGTGCAAAAAATGTTGCCACCATATTAAAAAAACCTTGCCTAATTTTTGCACCGGTCGGTCGAGCGTCTTTTATGTGGTTAATACGGTGTTTTGTACGTGGATGTGTAGAAAAAATACTAAAGTACGCTCCTTTACCAAGCATGGATAAAGCAGTTGCCATACCTGATCCACCAATGACTTTAGCAGCATCAAGGTCGCATCGATACTCAATAGAACGGTTAAACCATTTATATAAAAAATTATAAAAAGGCATAAATAAGAACTTATAAAAAAACTGCGTATATTTTGTAGTAATGTTATGCAACAAGAAAAGAAACTTACGTATATATCTGCCTATATATGGAATGAAAAGAAACAGCAAAAGAGCGATATGAAACGTGATATAAATAAACTTAGATATAAAATTTTGTATAACTTGATTGGCATAAACAAGGTTCCCAGGCAGAAAGTCTTTGTTTTTGAGGTGTGAAAGTTCGTGGCCCAAAATTCCTTTAATGGTATCATCAAGCTGATGGCGGTTCTCACTTTTCTGGTAAATTGTATTGATTAAACCCATTGTCATAATCACTACTTTTCGACGAAAGCTTCCAACTGCATATGCATTCACTTTGTTTGATGGACTGATAAAAAGTTCTGCTTTGGGTAAATTAAACTGGCTTTTCATCATCAAGAAGTGGCGTTCAAAGCGGTCATGTTCACGTAGCATTTCACCGGCATTACCAATTGTGGGGCATCCTTTGGTTAGGCGTCGTGCGGTCATGCCAAAAAACATATCAAACAGTAAGTACAGCACCATAAAACAGCTAATACTAGCAACAATAAAAATACCAATGTCAAGCGCCACAAATATAGTGTTGTAGCCTAGAATAAGATAAATTGGTAAAAATATGATGCCAAGTGGAATGGATAAAAACACCATATTTACAAGGGTTAGGCAAAAAGCTAGCATGAGCATTAACGGTTTAGCTAACATGGCTTATGGAACTCCTTATATTACTGGAGGGCACTTTTAATGCGGCCAATAAATCTACCAACAGCTCCAGACTCGACTACATCAAAACCTGCGGTTAAAGGATAGTGAAATTCACCAATATCCGGAATTGAAATAGTAAGTGTAGCTAACCGATCTCCTTGTTTGATAGGAGCAGGTAAGGG
>CALCTU010000100.1 GCA_937907045.1 uncultured Alphaproteobacteria bacterium | reverse complement strand
GTAGATGATGCATATCCTTGCGATACTATTGGGCGCCTCCGTGATGAGCTAGAAACAAACATTGTCAATATCGCACCAGATGCTGTGATTGTTGCTAAAGATGCGGAGCGTTTGGATAACACATCTTGTATCATCATGCCAGGTGTAGACAACCAAACGCAGCTTATTGCCTATGATGTAGATGGAATATGTGTTAGTGCTGGTTCTGCTTGTTCTTCAGGAAAAGTGACCATTCCCCATGTGTTAACAGCAATGGGGTACAACAAAACGTTATCTTCATGTGCCATTAGAGTTAGTTTAGGAGCTAGTACATCTGAAGATGATATTGAGGCATTTACATCAAGCTTCAAAAGGCTCTATGATCGTACGAGAACCTAATTCAATAAATGGAGTATTATGGCTCGTGTAATGCCGATTTATATGGACTATCAAGCAACCACTCCCATTGATGAGCGGGTGCTAGATGCAATGCTTCCGTATATGAGGCAATCATTTGGAAATCCGCATTCTGCTGAGCATGCGTATGGTTGGGAGGCAGAAGCTGCTGTTCAAGTAGCAAGAGGACATGTTGCCCATCTGATTGGTGCGCAAGAGTCAGAGATTATTTTTACCTCCGGTGCTACCGAGTCAAATAATTTGGCCCTTAAAGGGGTAGTGGAGTTTTACAGTAAAGATACTGGCAAGAATCATATCATTACATGTCAAACAGAACATAAATGTATATTGGATAGTTGTCGGTATTTGTCCAGCCAAGGTATTAACATCACTTATTTGCCTGTTGATAGTGATGGTTTGATTGATCTTTCTGAATTAGCCTCTGCTATAACACCAAAAACCTTAATGGTGTCGGTGATGGCGGTTAATAATGAAATTGGTGTTGTGCAGCCCATCGAAGCAATTGGTGAGATATGTAAAAAGAATCAAATATTCTTTCATACGGATGCAGCGCAAGCCTTTGGTAAAATTGCGTTGGATGTTGCTACATCACATATCGACTTGTTGAGTATTTCTGGTCATAAGATTTATGGCCCTAAAGGAATTGGTGCATTATATCTTCGGAAAAGGCCATCGGTAAGAATCAAACCACAAATACATGGAGGCGGTCAAGAGAAGGGGTTGCGAGCTGGTACACTTGCTACGCATCAGGTTGTGGGGCTAGGACATGCAGCAAAAATTGCGTCTGCTCAAATGAAGCAAGATACGCAGCTACTTAGCAAGTTAAGTAAGATTTTTATCGATGGGGTGGTGCAATTATATCCCAAAGCAAAGCTTAATGGTCATCCAGAGTACCGAGTGCCAGGAAATTTGAATATATGTTTTGAAGGCAAACGTGCGGATAGTTTGATATTGGCGCTAAAGAAATTGGCAGTAAGCTCGGGTTCTGCATGTGCATCTGCTAGTACCGAGCCATCGTATGTACTTAAATCTTTAGGTCTGACAAAATCCCAGATAGAAAGTTCCATACGGTTTAGTTTGGGGCGTATGACGACTCAAGAAGATATACAAAAGGCCCTGCAGGCTATCAAAGGTGCTCTTGTATCATAATGATCTGTAGTATGGTGCTATGATTATATAGTTGCAAGAAAACATGTGTGCATGTTATAACGCCCAATAAATATTAAGTGAGTTTTTTGAGCCTTGAAAACCATCAGCAAATTACTTGTCATTATCCTACTTACTAGCGCGGTGCTCTCAAGCCTGTGTTGTAAGGCTGGTGTAGCGGTCATGCCAATTTGTACGACCGATGGTATTGCGTTGCTTGCCTTTGATAATAATGGCATACCAACTCCTGATAAAAACCAAGGGTCTGGTAGCAGTACGTGTCTGTGGTGCTTATATGACAAGGTAATGCATTCGGCCATAGCGCTAGCTGCGCTCATGTGGGTGCTATATCGATTGCATTTTACTAGTTTGCGCTATCAATGGACCAATAGTACAAACACCTCAAAAAACTATTATTCCTTTAGCTATATACGAGGACCTCCACTGGCAGTGTAGTAGAATTCGTTGTTATATTTTACCTACCTATTAGCTTAAGGAAACATCATGTTATTGAAAATTGTTACAGCACTAAACGTGAGTTTAGTCATTCTGGCCTTTGGTGCACAGGCCAATGAAATGCACCATGATCATCATGCTGAACATCAGCACACTGTATCTGAGCCAATCGGTGTGATGGCTGCTCATACTCATGAACAGGGTAAGTGGATGACCTCTTACCGATATAGTTCCATGTATATGGAAGGAAATCGTAATGGCACGTCAGATGTTAGTACCGCTCAGGTACATAATGATTTTATGGTTGCGCCTACCAAAATGCGTATGCAAATGCATATGTTTGGATTGATGTATGGTGTTACCAATGACCTTACATTAATGGCGATGGCTCCTTATACAATAAAAGAGATGGATCACCGTACACGTATGGGAGTAAATTTTACCACTAAGTCTGAAGGCGTTGGTGATGTAAAGTTGCAAGGTATTTACCGGCTAGATCAGCAAAAAGATAGAGAGTTATTAGTTAATGCTGGGGTTAGTCTTCCTACAGGAAGTATTGGTGAAAAAGATGCAACTCCTATGGGGCCCAATCAGCAATTGCCTTACGCCATGCAGTTAGGTTCTGGTACCTGGGATCCTATTGTGGGAGCTACATATAAGGGACATCACGGTAAGTGGGGTTACGGTGTGCAGGCCGGAGCACTTATTAGGCTTGGAAAGAATGATCGAGGTTATCGCCTTGGAAACGAATATCATGCCACAACATGGGTGTCGCGTCAGTTAAATGATACCATAACAAGTTCATTTCGCCTAGATGCGAAAGAATGGGGTGATGTTGATGGTGCTGATACAGCGCTGAACCCTGCCATGGTGCCAACTGCACGTACTGATCTTAGAGGTGGACGGCGCGTTGATGCTCTCTTAGGGATGAATATTGATATTCCTGGGGACACTTTAGACGGAAGTGAGGTTGCACTGGAGGTAGGCTTGCCCATTTACCAGCATTTAGATGGCCCACAGCTAGAGACTGACTCTCGTGTGATGTTGGGTATAAAGCTCCGTTTTTAAGAGCCTTTGGGTGGTACATCATGAATCATAGTAACCGGATTGATCAAGAGGATCATGCCGAGGACGGCAGCTCTAAGCAGCACGGCAAGATCCTTGAAGAAATGCAACAGCGTGAAGAAGGCATGGAAATAATGGCTGCTGGAATGGAAGACCAGCAACCGTTTGCATTAGATGTTTTTCTAAATGAGCATGAACCAACGAAAACTCATACCGAACAGGTTGTGTCAAAGCCATGTGATGACGAAACGCTAAAGTTGCTGATTAAAGAGCTTGAAAAGGCAACCTCTGAAGAAGAAATAAAAGCGGTATTATCCAAATATGAAGAACTTCTTCCTGGATGGAAAAAACAGCAGGCACTTCATCAAGAGAAAAAGAAATTTAGAGCTTTTCTGGCGATAACCGCTGCACTTGAGATGATTAGACAGTTTTTAGCAGGTCGTGCCCGTGCAGCAATTCAAGGTTTGCAGTTAGCTTCAATGATTCAGACACAGCTTGCTTCTCAATCCCAGCAGCAGGCTATTGAGAAGGGTGCAGAGTCCATGCTGCAGTCAAGTCGGCAGGCACAGCAGCAACAGCAATCATTGCAATCACAGCTTAAATTGTCTGAGCTTGCCTTAAAGCAGATCATGGAAGGTAATAAATTACAACTTGCTCAAATTCAAAAACAACAGCAGATGAAGCATCCCAATTTATCAGATATATTGCAGCAAGCGATGAAACGGTCACTACAAGTTAACCAGCAAATGCAACAGCAATTAGCAAGTGGTATGCGTGATGCACAAATGTCGGCCAGACTTCAGCAAGCAATGAAAGTCATTCAGCTACAACAATCAACAATGTCATTGCAATTACAGCGTCAGCAGCAAGTTTTGGCTCAGATCAATCTTCCTAATATTCATAATATGATGCAAATGCAGGTTTCTAAACTATTACAGCAGGCAATGTATATAGCAACACAGGTGGTACATACGGCATCTGAAATTGCAACAAAAGTTGCGCATGTTAGTGCCCATGCTGAGCAGTCAGTTGTTGCTAGTGCAGAGCAGCAAGCTCAACTCATTGCTTCTAGTCTACAAGAAACACATCATATTGCTTCACAACAAGCCAAAGAATCATTGCATCACGCCCAGCAGCAAGGTTCTGCTAATTCATGTCATGTTGCGGCAACATCAACCCATAGCCAGACTACACAGCAGCAATACATGCAGTCTGAACAGAATATTCAAGCCACAAATATACAGTCTCAAAGAGAGCGTGAGGTTGTTCAAAGTCGGGTGGCTACAATGGTCAAAGATGCAAAATGTTCACAATGCCTCTGTCATTTAAATCAAGATGCGATGGTGATTTCATGACTATTCCAATAATACCTCCCATTCAGCAAGAAGAAGTAACCCACTTTAGCTTCTTTGTATGGTTGCTTGAAGTATTGCTTTCCGGCAAGACAATAACTGCTTCTAATGTCACAGATAATCAGGTAGATGCGATTATACCATTTCTTGAAGATCATCGGTCATTGCTTACATTATCACCTATGCAAAGAAAAAGGTCGGTTCTTAATAAGTCCAAAGAAATATTAATTGAAGCTTCTGTTAAGGCAATTGAAGCCAAAGGCAAGTATATGCCGGTGGTTTCAGAGACTGATACGCTCAGAGTTTATGGTGATCCTCATGATGTGAATAAGCAAGTCCGCTATCGTTACGATGAAGTACATAAGCAATGGGTTATAAGCTACGGAAAAAATGTTCCAAATTGTTTAATATTAAATGGGCATGATGGCAGTTCGTTTGTGCGTATTCAAGAGGGTAAAGCCAAGCATATTGGAAGTGTGTGCTGGAAAGTTGAAGAGTTAGCACACACAGATATCGATGAAGTATCACCAGCGCAGCGTGAACAGGCATGTGAAAAACATTTTGGAACCATTTCGATTAGTTCCTTTGACCCCACTAAAACAGAGCAATATATCGCAAGAAGGAATGATATTTTACAGGCAACATGCAACTCAACGTTCGGAAAATACGTTATGAGTCATTTGAAAGATGTGCACCAAAATCCGCGTAATATTTTTACGATGTGTGCGATGCCGTACCAAGACCAGTCAGGAAAGTGGTGGGGCTGGCTTCAAGATGCGAATGCTAACACTATTGCCGTTACAAAACACCACCAGGAGATGGCGCTGGTGGTGCCAAAATCTCTAGCGATCAGTCAGCAATTATTTATTGATGTATGTCGAATTTTTAGGAACAATAAAGGTTTTTGTGGTGCTGACTTAACATGGCTTGTTACGGGTCAGTCGCCCCAATTTGTCAAAACCGGTAAGGTATTTTCTGGCAATGTTGTGCCTATTACTGAAGTACTACAAGCTAGTGATAACGATATTGCTGCGTTAGTTGCGTTGGCTAAAGATGCTGAACAACACCACGAACATAACGTAGTGCATCCTGATGTAATGATGACGAAACTTAGTAAGAAAGAAGCAATATCTAACAATGCTTCACATACAGACTCCTTGGCTGGTGTACCCACCTCCATGACAAGTAAAGGCTCAAAGAGTCAGAATCACCCAGATATGCAATTATCATTTAAAGTAACCGATGTGCATGGAAATGAGGATTTTGAATTACACTGCAGTCCCTATAGAGAAAATCAAGCTAAAGATGAGGATAGCAATATTTCACCGGCAGATGTCTATGTGTACAAACGCAAAGGCCATAGCTTTGACGAAAGGGACCATGTGGTGGTGATAGAGAAAGTTCCTGCTTCTGAAAATATACCAGAACATCTACGTGTGATTGCTGGTTACAAAAGTGGCGATCCTAACAGTTGTGTTCAGGCAAAAATTTCAGCACAGCGGGGAAATATAAGGCAAGTGGTTGATATTAAGGTTAGGCAGCCTGAAAATGTGCCCTATGCTGATATACCCCAGGATAAAACACCTTCTTTGTTTCGTGAAGCAATGACGGAAAACCTAATGTGTATTCAGGGATGCCTGGGTTATTACTCAGACCAAGGAAAGAAACATATTGAAACAGGTTCAATGAAACCAAATGCTCCAGGTACTGCTATGGAGAAAGCGGGGCTTCATACTAGCCAGTCTGCTCATTTGAATAGCCAAATGGGAGTTTGTTCCTAGATTATTTTCTTAGTATGAGGATTCTTGAAATTTAGTGAAGGCAATGTAGTATGCCAGTTCCACGATATGCTATCTTTTACTGCGATACTCTATGCCAAATATCTCTACCATTGCTCCGTATCAGCCTTTCATTTCTACTTTGGCGCAATACATTAAGAAACATTATGGTGATACGCCGCATCTAAAAGTGCTGTTGCCAACAGCGCGTGCGTGCGGGGCATTAAAAGATGCATTATTTGCCTTATCGGGGAATGATGCCATGATATTGCCGCAAATTATGCCAATGGGTGAAGTTGAAGAAGAAGCCTTAATGCTTTTATCTCATCAGGTAATGGCAACGGTTGATTTACCGCAGGTTATATCTTCATCCAAACAGCGCCTGTTGCTTACTAAGTTGGTTAATATGTGGCAGAAAGCATCCAACAGCGATGAAGCAATGAGTATGGCACAATCAGCAAATATGGCCGTGGAATTGTCTTCATTTCTTGCAGATATTCAACGACAACAGCTGCAGGTTGAAAGCCTAGAAACATTGGTGCCCGAAGAGCTGGCAACACATTGGCAGGTAACGTTAACGTTCTTAAAAATTTTGATTGATACATGGCCACAAATTCTTAAAGAAGAAAACCTGACTGATCCGGCACAATATCGGAATATATTACTTAAACTGCAATGTGATATTTGGCAAAAAGAAGGCTCTAAGACACCCATTATTGCTGCGGGTTCTACCGGATCAATACCGGCGGTGGCGCAATTACTGACCACCATTGCTTCATTGGAAAATGGTTTAGTGGTGTTACCAGGGCTTGATCCGCATATGACAGATGAGGTGTGGCAACAGTTAGGTCAATCGCATCCACAATATGGATTAAAGCAGCTACTGATGTTAATGGATGTGTCGTATCAAGATGTGAGCACACTTGAAGTAGCACAAGAAAATGATGCAACAGACAGGTCCTATTTATCGTCAATGGTGATGCTTCCAGCAAGCTGTTCGCATATATGGCAACAGTTGGATCATGATAAGTTAAAGGCAGAGCATGTGCATGGGGTATCGTACATCGAAGCTGAGCATATTACACAAGAAGCACAAATGGTTGCGTTGTTGATGCGCAAAGCGCTCGATGAACCAAATAAAACGGCGGCACTCATTACTCATGAGCGCGTGCTAGCACGAAGGGTGTCGACTATTTTAAAACGTTGGGGAATTGATATTGATGATTCTGCAGGGATAGTGCTAAGCGCAACTCAGCCAGCGTTGTTTATGCGGTTGCTTATCCAGGTTATGCAAACCAAAGTGGCAATAGGCCCTTTATTGGCTTTATTAAAGCATCCTTTGGCTGCTATGGGGCAAGATCCAGTGTTATTTCGCCAGCATGTATATAAATTAGAAAAGAAGGTATTAAGAGGTGTCACGGTTACTGATGGCTTCAACGGGATTAAGAATCTTTTGCGTGATCAAGATGAGCCTGAGTTACTATTATTTGTCGATAATCTACATAAGATATTAGATAGTTTTGTCAGCTGTGCCTATGAAAAGCAAATCCCGCTAAAAATAGTGATATTAAAACACATCAAAACAGCATGTGCACTGGCCCAAAGTAACGATCAAGACGGTATGCAACGTCTATTTGGTACTGATAGTGGCGAGCAATTACTTGTCTTGATACAAGATGCACTATCAGCAGCGGATAATCTGCAGGCGATGCGTGCAACCGATTATATAGGCATTTTTAATGCATTAATTGCAGGTAAAGTATATCGCCCTCGCTATGGTAAGCATCCGCGGTTAAGTATATTGAGTCCCATTGAGGCACGGATGTTGCCGTTTGATACGGTGATATTGGGCGGAATGAATGAAGGGGTATGGCCAGCAAGCCTTGATGCAGATCCTTGGATGAGCCGAAGCATGCGCCAGGCATTTGGCTTGCCCATGCCAGAGAGAAAAATTGGTCTGTCTGCGCATGACTTTGCACAAATGCTTTGTATGCCGGACGTAGTAATTACCCGTAGCCGAAAGGTTAGTGGCAGTCAAACCATTGCATGCCGGTGGCTTGCTACCATGCAGATTATTCTTAGGAAGGCTGGGTTAGAGAATGCACTGATATATGAATATGATTTGGAAGCTTGGTTAGTAAAGCTCAATGGTTCAGGTAAAGATGCATTATATTTAGCTCCACCGGCGCCGTGTCCTCCTGTTCACGCAAGGCCAACCTCCTTGCCGGTAACCGCCATTGGTAATTGGATGCGCGATCCATATAGTATCTATGCAAAATATATTCTTGGTTTACGAAAGTTGGATCCCATTGAGCACATGCCTGATATTCGTCATTTTGGTATGATGGTGCATGAGGCGCTTGATTGGTACGCAAAACACCAGCAAGGGGATATTGATCAGCTATTATATTATGGCAAGTCATTGCTTGCCAAATTAACCCTTCACCCGATTACTGAAGCATTCTGGTGGTCCAGATTTGACTATATTGCTAGATGGTTTGTAGAAGTTGATGCACCCAGGCAAGCTAAATTTGATGCAACATTCACTGAAATCACTGGTGCGTATGAGCTTGAGGGTTTTACATTAAAGGCAACGGCTGATCGTGTTGACGTAATAGGTCAGCAATGTGAGATTATTGATTACAAAACGGGCTCTATTCCGTCTAAAAAGGATGTAAAACTTGGTATTTCACCGCAAATGCCACTGGAAGGACTAATTGCAAAATATGGTGGTTTTAACGATAAACAGCTTGAAGCCAGTCATATGGCATTTTGGAAGATTTCAGGAAACAAGGAAACCGGCAAAGAAACCAATTTAGGTAAACAAGATATACTTGCAACGTTAATTGAAGAAGCAGAAGCTGGCCTTAAACAATTAGTGGCAACATTTAATGACTCAAATACACCGTATAT
The DNA here is from genome assembly GCA_937907045.1 of uncultured Alphaproteobacteria bacterium. Classification (GTDB taxonomy): domain Bacteria; phylum Pseudomonadota; class Alphaproteobacteria; order Rickettsiales; family UBA6187; genus CALCTU01. The sequence continues at coordinate 9,152 of CALCTU010000100.1, read as the reverse complement.
GGCGATTCCAAATCCTGATATTGCACCAATATTCAATGATTATGAGCATCTTGAGAGAGTAAAGGAGTGGATGGGTTAGGTTGTTTCTATTAGTGAATTTGTATAAATGGTATTACTTGACATATAGCTATTAGTTGTACATAATACTTGTACAACTAATATTGGAGTAATGCCATGCAAACAATAAGCTACTCAAATCTTAGACAAAATTTAAGCTTTATTATGGATAGTATAGAAGATAATCGAGAGGCAGTTCATATTACACGCAAAGGTCATGAGCCTATGGTAATGATGACTCAGGCTGACTATAATTCGATACAAGAAACATTATATTTATTGTCTAGCCCTAAGAATGCAGACCGTCTTAATCAGGCGATTGCTGATGCTGGTGAAGGTAATTTTGTTGAAGTGAATTGGGATGAAGATTAACTATACAAAACAGGCAGCTGAGGATATCGCTTATTTTAAACGTCACGATGTTCAGGTATATAGAAGAATTAAAAAGTTAATTGAAGATATCATAGATAGTCCTTTTTGTGGTATTGGAAAGCCTGAATCTTTAAGGTATCATCTGACTGGAAAATGGTCTCGAAGAATTACTAAGGAACATCGCATCGTTTATGAAGTTAGAAATGATGAAGAAATTACAGTTTACCAGTGTCGATACCACTATTAGTATATGCCTCCATATACCTCCGCCACGTCCTCATCCATCACAAATCGTTCTTTTAGCGTAAGCTGTGGGCACTCATCCACTGCCTCGTGATTTAAATTTCCAATGGCGTCCATCCCATCACCGCCAATGATAATGGGCGCACGGATCCAGATGAGTTCGTCGACAAGTCCGCTTTGTAAAAATGACGTAGCTACCCGGTGTCCACCTTCTACGAGTAATCGGGTAATGCCTCTTGAGGCGAGGTCCAGAAGGATCTTGTCAAGTTTATGCGGGTCCAGGCTGATGTAGTCTGTTATTGCAGTATTGGGTTGTGCAAGGGTGGTGTAAATCCAAGTAGGGTTGCCATCGGTGAGTATTTGGCTTGAAGCAGGGGTTTCTAAGTTTGCATCCAAAATAACCCGCACAGGACTTCGGTCCTCATGCCCAGCCAGTCGACATGTTAGTGCAGGGTTGTCAGCAATAATAGTGCCCACCCCAACTAAGATGGCATCGTGGGTGCTGCGTAGTTTATGTGCGTAATCTCTAGATTTTGGACTAGTGATCCATTGGCTATGACCATTAGCACATGCAATTTTACCATCTAAGCTGGTGGCAAGCTTTAACGTAACCCAAGGTCGATTTTTTGTTTGAGTCATGAAAAAGCCTTGATTAATTTCTCTGGCTTCTTGTTCGCAAATGCCTTCAATGATATCAATACCTGCCTTGGCAAGCATTCTTAGACCGCCACCACTGACTTTTGGATTTGGGTCGGTAAGTGCTACAACGCATGTAGAGATGCCTGCATTAATAAGGGCGTCGGCACATGGAGGTGTTTTGCCGTAATGGCAACAAGGTTCAAGGGTTATATAGGCGGTAGCCCCACTAGGGTCTTCGCTTTTAGCGTTCAGCAGTGCTTGGGTTTCTGCATGGGGGCGTCCGCCAGCTCCGGTGGCGCCTTTGCCAATGATTCTGCCGTTTTTAACTAATACGCATCCAACTGCGGGATTCGGAGCAGTGGTGCCAAGTACGCCACGTGCAAGTGCGAGTGCTTGTTGCATGTAGTGTATGTGGTTATTATCATCCATAGGCTATGTCCCTAGTCAAGTTAGGTGACAATATTACCAATGAAATCCTCAAAGTCACGCGCTTCGCGAAATTCTTTATAAACTGAGGCAAATCTGACATACGCCACAGGGTCAAGATTAGCCAGTACTTCCATCACCGCTTCACCAATTTGATCGGTGGTTAGTTCATGTTCGCCAGAACTTTCGAATTTGCGAACTACTTGATTGACCGCTTGTTCCACTTGTTCTTCTGTAACGGGGCGTTTGCGTACAGCAATACCAATAGACTGGGTCAGTTTGTTGCGATCGAAGGGTTTGCGGCGGCCATCTTTTTTGACGACCACCAATTCGCGAATCTGAATACGTTCAAAAGTAGTAAAACGTGAGCCACATTCTGGACACATACGACGGCGCCGAATCGCACTATTATCCTCAGAAGAACGAGAGTCCTTTACTTGAGTGTCGTCGTGGCCACAAAAGGGACAGCGCATGGTAACGACTCCTTATATTAAACGCGATCATAGATTGGGAAGCGTTCGCAAAGCTCACGTACTTTGGCAGCAGTAGCCTTCTCAACCTCTTGATTATTTTCTGGGTTGGCGGTTAGACCATCAAGCACGTCACCAATATATTCGCCGACTAGTTTGAATTCTTCTACACCAAAGCCGCGTGTTGTGCCTACCGATGTACCCAAACGAACACCAGAGGTGACGAAAGGCTTTTGAGGATCAAACGGAATAGCGTTTTTATTACAAGTGAGGCCTGCACGCTCTAAAGATTCTTCAGCAGCTTTGCCGGTGAGGTTTTTGGGGCATAAGTCTACAAGTACTACATGGCTGTCTGTGCCGCCACTAACAATATTTAGCCCTCTTGCAACTAATACTTCCGCTAGTGCTCTGGCATTGTCAATGACTGCCTGGCCATATTCTTTAAAATCACTTCCTAGTGCTTCGCCAAAACATACTGCTTTTGCGGCAATGGTATGCATTAACGGGCCGCCTTGGATTCCTGGGAAAATAGCAGAATTAATAGCTTGCTGTAGGGTGACGTCTTTTCCTGATGGGGTTTGGCGTACTACAATATCACCATCTTTAGCTAAAATAACACCACTTCTTGGACCTCTTAGCGTTTTATGGGTGGTGGAGGTAACAACATGTGCATGTGGAACAGGACTTGGGTAACTACCAGCAGCAACCAGGCCGGCAATGTGAGCCATATCAACCATTAAAAATGCACCTACACTATCTGCAATGGCACGGAAACGTTCCCAGTCAATCACACGAGGATAGGCTGAACAACCAGCAATAATTAATTTTGGTTGATGCTCTTGAGCAAGGCGTTGTACTTCATCGTAGTCAATCAGTGCATCTTCTTTGCGTACACCATATTGTACGGCGTTAAACCATTTTCCAGACTGATTTGGGGCTGCACCGTGAGTAAGGTGGCCACCAGATGCTAATGACAAGCCTAAAATGGTATCACCTGGTTTAATCAGTGCGTTAAATACTCCTTGGTTTGCTTGAGACCCAGAGTTTGGCTGGACATTGACGTAACCGCAATCAAATAACTCTTTTGCGCGATCAATGGCAATTTGCTCTACAACATCAACATGCTCACAGCCGCCATAATAACGTTTGCCAGGGTAACCTTCAGCATATTTATTGGTAAGTACAGATCCCATTGCGTCAATTACTGCTCTGGATGCAATATTTTCAGATGCAATGAGCTCGATCTGATATTGTTGGCGCTCTAGTTCTTTTTCCATGGCGCCAAATATTTCTTTGTCGCGTTGGGCTGTGGTTTGTTTAAAAAATGCTTCTCTATCAAAAGTCATGATGTTGCTTCCTTTCTCAAAAACTCACTACGAGATAATTTATCAATACGTTGTTGGTGGCGACCGCCTTCAAAAGGCGTATCTAAAAATGCTTCTAGACAAGCAATGGCTGTTTGCTCATCAATAATACGTGCTCCAAGAGCAAGAATGTTAGCGTCATTATGAGCTCTGGCAAGTTGTGCCATTTCTGGAGTGGTGCATAATGCCGCCCTAATGTTGGGGTGGCGGTTAGCCGCAATGCTAATACCAATTCCGCTACCGCATATTACTACGCCCATTTGGGCTACGCCATCAGCAATTTTTTGGGCAGCTTGAAAGCCAAAATCGGGGTAATCGACTGATTGTTCAGCTGAGCCAGTGCCAATGTCCAAAACCCGAAGCCCACGAGCGGCAATAACTTGCGCTAACTTCGCTTTAAGACAAACGCCAGCATGATCGGCGGCTATAACAATGGTGATAGTATCGGACATGGTAATGGTACAAAATACAAATTGAACCCAAAGATGCCCTGCAATATAGCAATCATCCTAAAAGATGCAAATCTTTAATCCCAAGATTGGCGATGAAAAGACTATTATTTAGTCATAATATACTCAAATTTGAGAAGGGCGTGTGCATAAAATTGAAAAAGTACTGGCAAAGATCTTAATTAATTGATAGAATCCCTCATCGGAGAGACATGAAAGATTTTTATTAACGCATAATAGTGCAGGGTGCAACATTATGGCAAAAGCAGAAGATTCTACAACAGTAATGAGTGTAAAATTGGCTCAGGTTGTTAATGACAATTTGGAAGTACAGCGTCAAATAGAAGAAGCTTGGAAACAACAAGTATTTGCTCGACAAGCAGGGCGAGAATAGCTTTTAATTTAAAAGTTGAAACCTTGTAATATTCCTGGTACAATCTGCGCTCTGTTAGACGACGAGAACACCGGGAAGAGTTATGAGAAACATCCCACGAGATTTAATACAAAAAAAGACCTATGTGGTCACCTACCTGGTGTATGAAGATGCAACTGGCCAGCAGCGCTATTTTTATATTGCGGTGCGCAAGGACAAAATGCCTGCGTTTCAACGTGCTATTCTTGCTGGTAACTTTGAACCTGAAGATTATGGATTTATTTTAGAAGAAGGTCTTGGTGAGGCTTCTGAGGTGATCAAAGAAAAAATGAAAATCATGTATCAATGCGATCATGAAGGGGCAACACAGCTCGAGAAATATTGTGCTTAAAGTAAGCATGACCCTATAGCTGCATCGGTTATATAAAATCTACAACATATATTACCAACCCGCCGTTGCCAAGGCAATGGCGCACACTAGTTTGGCCTAACGGTTTGGCGCGGAGTATGCCACACAAAGCCCGAAAGGACAAAGTGTGGTAGGGGAGGAGAGACTTGAACTCCCGACCAAGGCGTTATGAGCGCCCTGCTCTAACCACTGAGCTACTCCCCCATAAAAAATAGAAGTAGAGCAGCCTTATAGCACCCTGTTAGGGTTAGTGCAAGAGGGTTTGCTTGGGTTGTTGGCAGAATAGATAATTGCATATACAATAATATTATGTTATAATTGCAAATGCAATAATAACATGGGGATATGATGGTGATACATGTTACATCACAGCATAAAAAATCTGTCATCTGGGTACTTTGGCCGGGATGGCGAGTGTTGGAATGTTTGATGTGTAGGTTTAAAGGGTAGGACGTATTATGAAAACACATACCCAGCCAAACCCTTCTCTAACTCTTAAAAAGGCATTAATGAACATGGCTGCCTATTGGCAGTTATCACAGCAAGATGTAGCCCAAATTATTGGTAAGAGCCCTGCTGCATATAGTAGGATGTTAAAAAATAATGAGCACGGAATTGAGCCGTCCTCTACCGAAGGTGAATTGACATTGATGCTGCTACGGGTATACCGAGGGTTAAATGCATTTTTGGGGAACAAACAATCCAATGAACTTGCTTGGCTGAAAGCTTATAATCACGCGCTGTGCGGAGTTCCTCTTGAGCTAATGAAATCAGTACAGGGCCTAGCACGTGTGATGCTGTATATTGATACAATTAGAGGAAAAATTTAGCCAATGAATATTTGGGATGACTGTGATGGTGCTAAGCATATTGCCTATATGGAGCTTGAAGCAGTTCGCGTGGTGGAGTCGCAATCTTATATTGCGACTCGAAGGTTAGTAGATTCGGATGAAGAGCAGTTACTATTAGAACAGATGATTGATAATACCAAGCCGGATTATCCTCAGGAAAAAAAATGTACAAATATGCATTATCTGTTGGCTACGCCGTTTCGATATCCGCCATTATTATTTGGATCACGGTTTGGTCATAAGTCTGAGCGCGGCATATTTTATGCATCCAGTAGTTTGCAGACATCGTTTAGTGAGGCGGCATATTACCGTAGGGTTTTCATGCAACATACAGAGGCTAAGCTTGCCCCTTCAATGATAGGCTATACAACTTTCTGGACCGATATTGCTACCAAAAAAGGAATAGAATTAACGTGCTTGCCATTTAACCGTTATGAGAAAATGATCTCAGACCCCACAAGCCATGAGGTTTCTCAAGCTTTGGGAAGTCACATGCGAAATGCAGGCGTAGAAGCGTTTACGTTTACGTCGGCCAGATGTAAAGACCAAGGTGAAAATATTGCATTGTTTACGCCACGAGCATTTAAATCACTTGTTCCCAAGAAAATACAGCAATGGGATTGTTATGTTGATCAAAGCACGGTGAGTTTTCATTCTCGTATGGAAGTAGCCAGATATAGTTTTGCGTCATCATCTCGTTGACAAACGGTTGCTTGCCAGCTATCAATTTAAAATTTGGTGCATATACGCGATTCTTTAATTTTCTTTGCCATCCTAATGAACAAAAACCTGCCCAATTATATAACTTTTTTTCGCATTCTCATTGTGCCGATGTTAATTGCGTCTTTTTATTTGCCTGAAATTTGGTATCACTGGGTTGCTGCAAGTTTATTTTTGATTGCCAGTATTACTGATTTTTTAGATGGTTATTTAGCTAGAACGCTGGAAGCACAATCAAGTTTAGGCCGTTTTTTGGACCCTATTGCCGACAAACTGCTAGTGGTAGGGGCGTTAATGATGCTTGTATGGTTGGGTGACCTTGATGGGCTTCATGTTTTGCCGGCAATGGCAATTATTTGTCGTGAGGTATTTATCTCCGGTCTTAGAGAGCATCTAGCACAAGCCAATATCTCTATGCCTGTGTCGTGGATGGCAAAGGTTAAAACGGCCGTGCAGATGACCGCAATAGGTTTGCTTTTATGGGCAGATCAAGGCATTTCATTTGATGTGGTAGAAAATACTATTGGCATGCATTTTACATGGTGGGTGGGCTATGTACTGCTTTGGATTTCAGCTATTTTAACAATAATTACTGGGTATGATTACCTTAAGGTTGGACTAAAGCATATGTCGAGCGAGGGTAGGTAGCATGCTTCGCATCTTGCTGATGTTGGTACTGGTGAGTCACGGTGCTGTAGCGGCTACTACAAAGCTGGATATTCAAGTAAAGCCAGGAGATACCTTGTCGGGTATCTTAGAAACAGTGGGTGTAGGAGCTTCAGATGCTGCGGCGATTACTCAAGAACTCAGCAATATTTATAATCCAAGCAATTTAAAAGTAGGACAAGAAATCAGCATTTTTGTAAGGCATGATACAGGTGATCACGAGAAACTTGTATTCGATAGTCTGGTGGTTGAGTTGCCTTCTAGAAGAGAAGTTCGAGTTAGTGCAATAGCGCCAGGATTATATATAGCTAAAGCGATGGATAGGCTCTTAACTTCACGTACGGTTAAAATACAAGGGCGGATTAGCCGTTCCTTATTTGCCGATGCACAAAGCGCAGGTATGCCCATTTCTATTATTACTCAGCTCATAAAGCTTTTTAGTTATGATGTAGATTTTCAACGCGATATCCACCCCAATAACCAGTTTGAGGTATTATTTGAAGAATATTTAGATGAATTTGGAAAGTCGGATAGCGTGGGGCAGGTAGTATATGCAAAACTGATATTAAAGGATAAAACTCTTAAAATATATCGGCATCGTCTGCCTGATGGCGATGTGGCATATTATGATGAACAGGGGCAAACAATTAAGAAGTCCTTGCTTAGAACCCCAGTTGATGGTGCTCGTATATCTTCTGGGTATGGTAAGAGGCGTCACCCTATTTTGGGGTATACCCGTATGCATAAGGGAATTGATTTTGCAGCTCCCAGCGGTACGCCCATTTATGCTGCGGGTGATGGTAAGATCAGCTACATAGGTAAAAAGGGTAGTTATGGGTACTATATTCGTATTGATCATAGTAATGGTTATAGTACCGCTTATGCACATCTAAGACGCTTTGCGCGTAAGTTAAAGAGGGGTAGTAGCGTTAAGCAGGGACAGATAATTGGCTATGTTGGAACAACTGGCCGTTCTACAGGGCCGCATTTGCATTATGAGACACTACGCTGGGGAAATCATATTAATCCTCTTTCAATCGACACAATACCAGGCCGGCGGCTACGTGGTGTAAAATTGGCAATGTTTGATGAATATCGGCTAGCAGTGGAAAAAATTATAGGAAGTGCGCCCACATACGCTAAGGTTTACTCTACTAAACCTTAAACAAAAATCATCATCGCCCTATCGGGCCTAAGCCTGATAGGGTGTGGTGACATTTTAATGCGTAGCTCTTTAACTAGATCTCATTATTATGAAATCGTAGCAAGATTAGCAGCTATTTCGCGTATAACTTCTTCTCTAGCTTGCCTTGCCTGAACTTCTTTCGATGCTTCTATATGATCTCTTACCTCTTCAGTAACATCAAATTCACGAGGAATAATTTGAGGTTCTTCAAAAAGATATGAATTTTCTGTTTCTTCAGGCTGCTGATTAGCTTGAACATTGGGGTCCCTACGTTCGTTCTGAGTAGATACGTCAGTAGATAGTTCTACGACATCCTCAGGGATAATAGGAACGACTCTATTATTAGCGTCATCAACAATTTGCGCAAGTCTGTCAGAAGTTCCGGCACGATCAGCGGTTGGCTTTGAACCACCCTGCTGCTGCCCGGCTGCAACTACACCGATACCTTCGAGAGTTAACATGACTCCAACTCCTAATTGAACAAATATATTTACAATTATACCATTAATTTAACTAAATGCAAATAATTATTTAACATTAGGAGGTTATCTCATAAATTTGATACTTAAGTGGTAAGTGTTAGTTCGTTCTCTTTGGCAGAAACCTTGACGTTATCACCTTCTTTGATACTGCCATCCAAAATGCGCGTTGCCAACTTATTTTGCAATAATTGCTGAATAGTGCGTTTAAGCGGACGTGCGCCATAAGCAGGATCATAGCCCTCTGATGCAAGTAATTCTTTGGCTTTTTTGTCTAACTCCAGTGTAATACGTTTATCGGCAAGGTGTTTCGCAAGGCGCTTAATTTGAACATCTACAATGGCGCCCATATGACCTCTTTCTAGTCGGTGGAACAGGATAATTTCGTCCAACCGATTAAGAAACTCCGGTCTAAAATGTCCGCGTACCACTTCCATGACATCATCTT
>CALCTU010000099.1 GCA_937907045.1 uncultured Alphaproteobacteria bacterium | reverse complement strand
GATTGCCCATACCAAAATCAATAATATCAACACCTTGATTTCTGGCCTCTGCTTTCATACGATTTACTTCTGCAAATACATAGGGCGGCAATCGACTTATTCTATAAAATTCATTATCCATGGAAAAACACACTCTTTAAAGGGGACGATCACCATAAACGATGGTGATAAGGTGTCAAGTTTACAAGATTGTTAGGCTAGGCACAACGTCTAACGCAGGCCATGATAGCGCGACACAGGCAAATTCCCGCCATATGAGTCCGAATTCTGCGATGCTGCATTATAACCAATCGGCGAAACCGATACTACCGGAGCAGAAGTATCAACATTAACAGGAACAACATCAATAATAGGCGGAAGATTTGTTGAAAACTCATTGGCAACAGGTTGGTCTATAATTGCAACTTCCTCCCTAGAAAATGACTGCACATCATTTGCCACCGCCTCGAATGTCATTGTCTGCACAGGTGTCACCGCAGCAACAGTAGGCTCAACTTTCGGATTCACCGAAATAACCGGCTTAATATCCGCAATCACATCGAGTTGCATTGCTTGAGTGCTTGGCTGTTGTGTTTGTACTGCAACGGTTTGGTTATCTTCTTGCACAGGAAGAGATAATGGTTCCTTGTTATTCACCATTTGATGATTTGGAACAGTGTCGTTCTTTATTTCTTTAGATGGAAGCTCTTGGGGCAATGAAGACGCAATTGCCTTGTCATCACGCATTACCGTTGCTGCTTGTTGCTTGGACATACGGCTAATACGTTGACTTAACTGCTCAAGGCGTTGCACCAATGAGTCAGCCTCAGCATCTGTAGCAACCAATGAAACATCCTGTTTTGGAGCAGCAGATGGTGCATCAACAGACGGTACATCACTTGCATCAGTTACTTGAGCCGCTGGATTTACTGGCGCTCCAGTATCAGTGGATAATATAGGGGCCGTGGGAACAGGCGCATATTCTGGCAAAGGAAACATGCTTGAGTGACGTTTTTGAGTATCAGAAGCAGCACCCTTTACTGCAGACTCTTCAACCGGAATAATAATGGAACTTGAAGATTCATACACCTGCATATCCACAGGTTCAAATTCTGCTATTAACGGAATTGTTGGTTCATCTGATTTTTTTTTTGATGGCGTATATTCAAATGACGCAGGCTCAAATTCTACAATAACTTGTTGATGCTGAATTTCCTGCGGAGGATACCAACCCTGTGGTTGTCCTGGAGCGCTACCAAAAGGGGTAGCCCCTGGAGGCATTGGAAAAGCACCTGCCCCCGAAGACGGTGGGTAACCACCCGGCATAGCAGAAGGATAACCACCACCATAACCACTTGGACCACCAGGCGGAAGTGATGGAGGCATTTGTCTCATTTGGGCATTACCGGCTCCACCAGGCATAAAGCTTTGTGGGTTCGATATAGGACGACGCTTTTGAATAAATTGTTCTTTGTCTACCTCAGGACGTTCATCTTCTCCCCACATCCAATCAACCAATCCTTCCATTGTAGAACATCCAGAAAGTCCTAAAATGGCCACTGCCACAATCATGGATCTAAAAAGCGTATTTAAGTGAGTGAACACCCCAACCTCCTGTACAATATAAACAACAGATATAATTTGTATCTGATCACCGCAATCTTCCTGGACCGCCCAAGGATAAGATATTTCTCCAAGCAGATAAAATATCCATTGCTAGGGGGATCATAATATGATTGTTTAACAAATGCAAACACGAAACCTTCAAACTTATCTCAAACGCTGTAAGTCTGCCATGCCTACCAACACCAATGTATTACTGGAATTAAAAAATCTATCCATTTTCTTTAATCAAACATGTGTTGTAAACAAGATCAACATGAAAATTGAGTCAGGGCAAATGGTTGCTCTGGTGGGTGAAAGCGGCTCCGGAAAATCGGTCACTGCACTGTCTATCTTAAACCTTCTTCATGGACAAAATGGCTATAGAAGACAAGGAATTATTACATTCAAAAACAATGAATTACCAAACAAACCTACCAAGAACTTACGTCAGATCAGAGGCAATGACATCTCGGTTATTTTTCAAGAACCAATGACCTCATTAAATCCATTACACACCATAAAAAAACAGCTAGCCGAAGCACTCACGCTCCACCAAAACATAGATATCCATACCATTGAAGCCAGAGTAATAGAATTACTCAAAATGGTAGAGCTAGACACATTACTAGACCGCCTGGATGCATACCCGCACGAACTCTCTGGAGGACAAAGACAACGGGTAATGATTGCTATGGCTTTGGCAAACAACCCTTCGCTTCTTATTGCCGACGAACCCACCACTGCACTGGATGTTGTGGTTGAAAAACACATTCTTATATTACTTCAAAAACTACAAAAACAGCTCAATATGGCAGTGTTATTTATTACCCACGATCTTGGCGTGGTAGAATCCATAGCCGATAAAGTGTGCGTAATGCACGAAGGCAAACTAATTGAGAGCTCCGATACCCAAACTATTTTTAAAAACCCTCAACAAGACTATACAAAAAAACTCATCCACAGCTGGCCACGACCAGGAAAACTCTCTCAAAAGCCAAGCAGCACCCCTACACTTTTGAACACGAATCATCTATGTGTAAGCTTTCCTTTAACAAAAAATTTCTTTGGCAAAACAACATGTTACCTGCACGCAGTTGATCACATCAATCTTCAGGTCAAAGAAGGAGAAACGCTAGGCATTGCAGGACAAAGTGGATCAGGCAAGTCAACTCTTGCCATGGCAATATTAAGGCTTATCAAAAGCGACGGCTCCATCACCCTTAATGGCCAAGCCTTTGATAAACTCAACAGCTCAGCGTTACGTAAGAGTCGCAAAGACATTCAAGTTGTATTTCAAGATCCATTTGCCAGCTTAAACCCAAAAATGACTATTTTTCAAATTCTTGAAGAAGGTT
>CALCTU010000098.1 GCA_937907045.1 uncultured Alphaproteobacteria bacterium | reverse complement strand
CTTGCCACTCAATCATCCCCCTAAAACACAAAGATTGACATGGTTTCTAAAAATATTCATCAATAGAGACAGCAATACACCCTAACACAATTTACGACAACTCACCTTTCCATTTGTTCAAGGCTTTTACAAGAATAGCAGAACGCTCTGCAAATTCTCCTTCAAGAAGATCAGAAGCTCTGTTTTTGTGGCCATCTAAAGCAAGGCGCAAAACCTCCGACGCACAAAGATGAAATTCTCGGTGAAGACGTGTTACAACCTCATAGGGCTTACCTTGCTTAGTCTGAGCATCAATATGATCACCATGCAGCCATTTGCCAAAGTCACATAAATTATCTACCTTCACCTTCTCAACTTCAAAATCACTTTTACCATTATTGACAGCTAACTTCAGGTTAAACTTCCACTTACCATGTGCTCCAATTGCATTTTGTATTTCCGCAACCATTGATTCGTTACTCATAAACACCTCTCTGAGTTAATTTAATTAACAATATCAAATTAAGCCTCTTTGACAACTTTTAGTTCCTCTGAAAATTTCATATTCACGGTCAATACTTCCAGTCCTACTACGATAATACCCTGTACCTATTCATAACCAAAGAAGGCGTAACCTAAAAGGCACGCCTTCTCCACCGCTTTATTTGCTTTTAAACCTACGGATCACTACGTCCATCTATAGCCCCGAACACCAAGGCAGTCACTAAAAGAGCAACAAAAATGAAAAAAATAAATTGTGCAATTTCAGCAGATGCAGCAGCAATTCCACCAAATCCAAATAAACCAGCTATAATCGCTACAATAAAAAACATAAGTGCTAAACGTAACATAATAATACCCTCCTTAATAATTTTTGTTTTCTGAAGTGGCATCTTCAATTTTATCGCCTGCGGCCTTCATATCTTGACCAGCACCTTCAATCGTATTGCATCCACTAAGCAAACCAATACCCAAAAGTGTAGAGGCAAAAGCCGTTAGTAACTTTGTTTTATACCACATCGTTCTTTCCTTTAATTTAGTTAATAAATGAACATCTTTTAAATATTTAGCGTGTTGGACGCCCCATAGATCACTAATCACATTCTTCAAATCCACTATAACACCTTAGGGGATTAGTGGTATGTATACGAAGAGTCGCTTTTGTGCACTTCATCAGTCTGTGATGACGAGACAAACGAAGAGTCATTTTTGTGCTTCTCAACAGAATGTTTAGTCACACCCTCCTCCTCAAACAAGCCATCGATAAATGCCTGGAAAAGAGGTTCTATACCAATATCTGACATTGCATATTTGCCATCAAGTGGTGTTAGCGTATCGTCAATCCGCTTGGCTTTTGAAATATATTTTTCGGCAACAAGGCCACTAATAATAGTCATCAAAAGCAACAAACCTCCGCTTATGCTCATGGCTGCCAAATTAGACAATCCCTGCGCTATCAAAAACTGATAAAGGCCTAAACATCCTAACAGTACACATGACGACAACAACACACCTGTCATAACCGTCGCAAGCATAGCACGGCGTACATCACGCACGATAGAAGACAGGATAGACACTTTTGGTAATATTAGCCCAATAGCTCCCAATCCAATCCGCTTTATCCATTCAAACGTAATAGGCTGCATTATTTTCTCTTCAATAAAATAGTGAGTAACATACCACTGGCAAACGCTACCGCTGCACTGGTTAATGGACGATCCTTAATGGCAGTTTCGCACGCAACTTTTGTATCTCCAAGTTGTTTGCCTTTCGTTGAAAAAAATGCTCGCACATCTTTACCTGCCTGATTCGCAACACGTTGAAGCTCGTCTCTGACAACCATGACCTTATTATTACCATTTGCAGGCATGTCTTCCAACTGATCTGCTAGCATCGTTTTAATTTGCGCAATATCAGCTTTCATATTTTTTACTTCTTGTTGAGTCGACATAATATCAATCCTTCATTATTATTTATGCTTAAGATGGTTAACAATAAGAAGCCGGCATATTAATTTATTACAAACCAATACACGGCTAATCCATTCGCAAAACAACTCGAATTAGTTTTTTGCGAATGTTTTCCCTGGGAAAAACCAAGGATAAAGTACTTAATTCACTCTCATGGCCAATATCCTTTCATTTTATTAGAATGCGTGTTGTTCATGAATCATACGATCCCACAACCTTCCTCAAATATCGATATGGTTACGCCTAGAAAAATATAAAAAAAGCATAAAAAAGTTCTCTGCTAGCAACGCAAACAACAAAACATACCGCTCATTTATGCTCTATTGATATAAATCGGACCATCACCATACTGCGCCTTGAAATAGCACTGCATATAATCACCTACATAACCAATCAATTAAATAGGAGTAAAAAATGCCTAATAAACATTACAACGACAGACTTGATAATATACTCTTACCCGAATATGAAGCTATGCAGTTTATTCCAGGTGGAATATTACCATCCGAATCTACAAGTGACTTATTTAAGGAACTAAATCCGCATACAACCTATATTGACGACATAACTCCAGATAAAGAATCACCCGAACACATTGCCCGAAATACAGAACTACGCTCTTTACATTTTATTCATTCATAAACCAGCGCGTATTCTAGTGAGTAGGAATTTTATTTACACTAGACAACTAAAGCTCTTACGCTTGCTTGTCAGCAGAACATCAATGTTCATAGCTTGTAAATCAAAATACCCGCATTTTCATTTACAAGCCGTATAATAGTGTTTCCTTATAGAAAATTTATATGACCAACGATAAAATTAGGAACATAAATTTTATAAGGAAATTAGTATGCCCACCAAAGCAACTGTAGCTGTTTGCATTGATGCTCACCCCAAAACCCATATCTTACTGCGCTCTGCCGCAAACAAAGCCAAAGAACTTGGAGTATCATGGGCTGTTCTTTACGTTGAAACACCCGATCACTATGGCGCCGACAACGAATCACGAGAACGTATACTCGAGTTTATCACCATTGCTGAAGAAATGGGTGCAGTAGTGCGCCATATAGAACACCATGACATACTAAAAGGCCTTACTAATTTTATCAAAAACTCTCAAGTCAAACACCTTATTATGGGACAAAGTAGCAAAGATGGTTTTCTAAGTGAGCTAAGAGCATCCTTAGCCGAACGTGTCACCCGAGAACTTCGTAAACATAAAACAAACGTACAAATTATTCCCCTATCAAGTAGACAATACCCCTCAAGCTGGCGGGACCGCCTTCAGTTAAAAGATCTTAAAATTAAAGAAATTGGCTTTGCACTACTTACCGTATTTGCCGCATACGTTATTTCTGAAATATTACGTGAAAATGTGACTCACATAGAATGGAAAGTCAACAAGCATAACGTCATGGCATTTTTTCTTATTTCAAGTGTCATTTCATCACTCCAATACGGCCTGGTACCTGGATTAGTTTCAGCTATTGCAGGGTTCTTTGTCATTAATTATTTTTATATTGCTCCACTTTATAACTTTGATATTGATCACGCAGGTGATGGCGTCATGCTGTGCGTCTTTTTGATATCAGCATTGATGGTCTCATTAATGGGTGC
This sequence comes from uncultured Alphaproteobacteria bacterium, assembly GCA_937907045.1. Classification (GTDB taxonomy): domain Bacteria; phylum Pseudomonadota; class Alphaproteobacteria; order Rickettsiales; family UBA6187; genus CALCTU01. The sequence goes on along the minus strand of CALCTU010000098.1, from coordinate 3,707 downwards.
GTATAGTCGTGCCACCAATTCAGCCCTTATTCGTAAAGAACGTAGAACACAGGCACTCTATAATGTTCACAAACTTACTGCACAAGCAACAAATCAACAAGAAACCCTAAAAATTCTACATGATGAATTAACAGATCTATTAGAAATGGATATCGCATTTTTTATACCTTCTGCTACTGATCCAACCAACATTGAATTGGCTTATCCATTGGATATCATGCTATCACACAATGATATGCAGTCATTACGTGTATGCTGGAATGACGTACGCGTTACCGGACTTGGTACTCGCAATAATTTTGGGTCATCATGGCGATTCGAACCTCTTGTCACTACCAAAAAAGAAATTGGCGTGCTTGGCATTAAATCACCCACACATATTCGTTTGGATGCATCCTTTGGGAGATTGGTCACTGCATTGGCTGATCAAGCTGCCAGTATTCTTGAACGTATCAACCTTACCAAATTAATGTCCGACAGCCGCATAAGAGAAGAACGAGAAAAACTCCGTGCGATGCTGCTTTCTAGTGTATCACATGATTTAAAAACACCACTGGCTTCTATTATTGGGTCCATGAGCGTATATCAACGCATGCGCAAAAGTAAACGGCTAGATCAAGAAACTGCAGATGAACTTATTGAAACAACACTCGGTGAGGCCCAACGATTAGATAGCTTTATTTCTAATATTCTAGATATGACACGCATTGAAAGCGGCGATATCACTTTTGATAAAGAATGGATAGAATCGTCAAAACCAATTAAAAATGTAAAGAAGCGCTTATACCACCGGCTTAGTCGTCACACATTGGCCATTGATCCACCTGATCATGAAATATTTGTCCAAATGGACAAAATGATGACCGAACAAGTACTCCAGAATGTCATTGATAATGCCGTAAAATATTCAGACACTAACACCACTATAAATTTAACATATGGCAAGCAAAATAAAGGATTTGCTTATACCATACGTGATCATGGACCTGGCATCCCTGAGGATAAACTTGAGGCCGTATTCGATAAATACGAACGATTGAAACAATCTGACAGTACCGTAGCAGGAACTGGCTTAGGATTAGCTATCGCTAAAGCCGTAATGGAAAAACAAGGTGGAACAATTTCAGTAAAAAACCATCCCGATGGAGGGGCGGTATTTACGTTATGGTTTCCAAAAATGAAAATACCAAAAAAACCAAAACACTCTTAGTACTAAAAACAGAATCACTACTCTGAAGCTGGCGTTAGTTAACGCCAGCTAGAAGCTCATTTTCCTGGACATCATCTATAGCGTTAGCATGATCACTAGCACCACCAATAGTCTCCATACGATAACCAATACCGGGCTCGGTTATAATGTAAGTTGGATCTTTCGGGTCAGGTTCAATCTTTTCTCGGAGCTGACTCACATACACACGAAGATACTGCATGTCCTCACCATGGGCAGCACCCCAAACATCCTTAAGCAACTGTTTGTGTGTTAGCATTTTGCCACTATTAACCATAAAGTAACGCAACAATTGATATTCTTTTGGTGTAAAGAATATCACATGACCATCGAGGAACACCTCGTGACGCACAAGATTCATTCGAATACGGCCATTTTCTAAATCTGGCTCTCCTACTTCACGCGTAACCGACTTGCGTAAGCTTGCCTCAATACGAGCAATTAATATATCTGGGTTAAAGGGTTTTGTAATGTAATCATCGGCACCCCGCCCCAAAGCATCCACCACTTCTTTATCAGCATCACGCACAGAACAAATAATGATTGGCACTTGTGACCATTCACGAATACTGTCAACCACTTCTTTGCCATCCATATCAGGCAAACCCAGATCCAGAATAATCAAATCAGGCTTAATCGATGCACTCATTCGTACTGCCTGGCTGCCATTTTCACATTCTTGCGTCTTATACCCTTCATCTTTAAGAACAATTCTAAGCAACTTTCTAATTTGCGGTTCATCATCCACTATCAAGATAGTATTCTTTTTATTTACTAATGTTTCAGTCATCATACCCTCTCTTCATTCATGAACGAATGTGTGTTAATTTAACGTATCACCAAAAAAGCTTCGATCACCTAAAATCTTTATTCACTTTGCATAAGGTGATTACCGTCTTGCCTACTATTTACAGCCCTGACAAACATTTTGAAAATATCTAATTGTTGCTTTTTATATACCATAAACTCAGGATGCCATTGCACACCAAAAATCAATGGCTCCTTATTACTAGTATTTTCAATAGCCTGTATCAACTGATGATCATCATGGGCTGCTATTTTTAACCCTGGAGCCAGTGTATTAATTGCCTGATGGTGAATACTATTAACCTTCAACCTATCTAAACCAGAACATATTTTCTCTAATAAACTATCCTTTACAATACTGACTTGGCGCCTAACAAATATTCTTCCAAGCACGCTATGTGTTGGCACAAAATGCTCATAATAATCCCGAGCCTGCTGATGAAGACTTCCACCTTTGACAACATTAATCATTTGAAGCCCACGACAAATGCCCAATATCGGCCTATTTTGTACTATAGCATACTCAATAACTTTCTTCTCTAGCGTGTCTCGCTCAGGTTCAATATCCATGCTAGCGCTATTTTCTTGTCCGTACATTGCCGGGTCAATATCAGCCCCACCAGCAATAATAAACCCATCGTAACATTCAATGACATCGTTTTGCAACGCCGTCATACGCACAGCCTTCGCTCCAGCCAGCCACAATGCAAATTTTACACATAACCATTGTAACCTTCCTTTCCGAACGGACGTCGTTACACCAATAAGAGGACGTTTTTTCATTATAGCTCCTTTTCAATCACTTTACGCCACTGAGACTCTAATGGCATCATTTTCTTTTCATGAGATTGCCATTTTTCTATCAGAGACTCTAGACGGTCATTATGATGCGCTAATTTTTCAACTTCAAACCAAATATCAAGCTGGCCTTGTATGGACCAATTTGGATTTCCTATCTCACAATTGGGTAGCCGATAATGAAACGTAGGACGCTTATTAATTTTCTCTTCTTTACCATAAAGACTTCGAGTTAACGTTTCATCAAGGTAAGCAAATAAAGGAGTCATGTCTAACCCACGATCACGAGTTGGATTGTACTGATGATAATCTCTAATAAGCTGCTCTGTATCCGGCTGGTATGTTTTATCGAGCACTAAACGATAATAGGCCCCAGGAAAAGGATCAATATAACTAGTAATACGTCGTGTTAGGTCAATCTGATGTTGTGTAACTAACCATGGCGATAGTAGTAAAAAACTTTGTATATGGTTGAGAATATAACCCGGATCCATTGCGCATACTTCCGGATTAATATGCATGCCAAACGCATAATAAAAATGATCTTTTGTACTTTTAGCCCCATGCTCACCCAACCTTTGACACAATCTTTCAAGCTCCTTCACCCTATTCAGCGCAACAGGAGGGGCAACAATTTCATAAGGCACAATGGTGGCACTTGCCTTACTTAGCATCTGCGCCAATTCTTTAGCAGCAACATCACCTTCTTTGGAATGTGATTCTACTTTTTGCAGCAATTTCTGCAAAGGAATGGCATCAAGCTCAATTTTAAAATCTCCCAAATCTGAATTGTTGATATCACAAACAAGTTGGTTCTTAAAAGAACACTCACCTGAGAATAACTCCTGAACTATCTGAGCACTCTTTTTGATAT
>CALCTU010000097.1 GCA_937907045.1 uncultured Alphaproteobacteria bacterium | reverse complement strand
TTCTCCTTCGAATAGAAGATTCTCCAACCAATAAACACTTGTTTCATCATACTACCTGAGAGAAAGAAGGAAATGACTTGGCTCTACGTCAAAAAGGTAACAGATGTGATTTTTTTTAAATTTTTTACAATAAACTGCGCCTAATTAACCTTCTTCTCAACATTATAATTCTTCGAAAGCCACTCATCCGACCAATCCTTTACCTCTTCTATAAAATCATCATGACCCATTGATACTGATAGCTTCCTCAAAAGCAGGGTACCATTCATCACCAAACCTAGAACATCCCGTTCATAACGAGTTAATCTCTTAGAAGATTCAGATCCCCCACAAACCGGAAGTAATGTTCGTACATACTCCGATAGTGATAATCCGTATTGATTAGCCAGTTCAGCCATCTCTTCTTTCTCTTCTTTGCTCAGTCTGATAACTATATTTTCTTGTCGTTGCATATTGATCTCCTTGGGTTTGGTTAACACTACGTATGTTAATTTCGTTAGTTAGTGGATTGTTATCCTAATAAGATGATACAACATATGTATAACAATGTTATACATTCATAGTACCTATGGTTCCAACTATTTCTTACATCGTGTTATACAATGTTATACGAGAATGTATTACGAGTGTTATGACGTTTATTGGGAGTTATAAGTTCTTATATATGATTATAGGCCCTATATTCCTTGAGGATATGTCATCAACGTTAGTTGTAACAAGTGTGTATCTTATTACGCAAATGCGTAATACCTCTTAATGAATGAGGTTGCCACTTGAATGTATTCTTATATATCCTGTTTGTTGGAGGAGCCCGAATGGCGTTTGAATGGAGTTGGTATTATACTTTATACTTGAATATTTTAGTATAACAACTAGGATATCTTATAGAAATAAAATGAGAAAATATTCAAGTGCACTGCTTTAATCACAAATCTAAAAATGCTGTTGGAGTTTGTAAAAACTGCCAGAAAGGCTTATGCCATGACTGCATAGAAGTGATCAAAGATATATACTTAAGTTGCAAAGAAGATTCCTGTAAAGCAAACACAGTGGAAGAGTGTCAAATTACAGAACGTACAAAAAAAGCATATGGTATAGGAAAATATGAATCAAATAAGCCACCTTTTGTGGCAATACTGTATGCTATTTTAGGAGTCTATTTTATTCTTCCACCTTCTATTGATTTAATCAATTCTGATTTTAACATAGGAGATGCTCTTTCTGTAGCTTTTGGCGTTGTATTTATATTTGTGGCTGCCCATTTTGCATTTCGAAAAGAAAAACTTCACTGTCCGTAGAAAATTATCTAATAAAATAATCGTGGTAAATCTATAAATTAAGATTCAAGAAAGGCCGCAAAGTATCCAATTTTATCGCGAAGTATCCAACTAAGTATCAAACATTGTGCTCGCAGTACCCGCCCCAAATTAATTGGACCCATTCTGGATGATCAATAAAAGGATTGCGGTTACCTTGCCATTTTGTATAAATCTTTTCATTTCTATTTTTTTCAGACTTATCAACTTCATCATTGAAGTGCCAAGAATATAGTGTGCATAATCTACCAATGTTTGGCATTCCAGGCTTTGTTTCTTCTATATCCAATAACTCTAGATCAGCGGTACCATCACTCCCCTCTCCTTCATACCTGACGGCCATATAAAATAACATACGCGCAACATCACCTTTAATTTCATCGCGTGGCTCAAATCCATCACCCTTTGCATCATATTTGTTAGATGGGGCCTCCTGCACTTGCACCCCCCCCTTCAAAAAAGTCATGTTCCGAACGTAAGGTATTAATTGATCGATCAGCAACACGAAGATGATGCACGTCAGTGAAAGCGTGATTCTTCTCTTTTGGAAGGCCATGTGATTTAGGCCAAATATGCTCACGCGTCCAAGCATCGGGGTCATTGCGATATTCTACACTACTTGTGACCTGCTCCCCAATTATGTACCAGTTAACAATAGAGTCGTTTTTGGTTTATAGCTTGATCCATACTTTGAATCAAACTATGTATGGCAATGCCTTCATTTAAATATGGAGGCCGGAACACCGTAACCCTTTGCTAATTGTTTTATCACCATTGGAATATCAATCATTTCTATATAGTCTGGATGATGTGCAAGAATTGGTGCAATACTATCAAATAACCTCAGCATGCCTTCAGCTTTTGCTGCTTGTTGCATGTGATTAGCAGGGCTTTGGTAAGTAATATCACAAAGATCTTCTAGATCCGCTACATAATCTAATTGACCTGCGCACATCATTAAATCCAACTCCCTGAGAATCATCGTCGCCAGACTTTGACTCTGTAAACGAGATAATGTAGGAGCTAGCAATGTACTTTTTTCATGAGCACGCTGCAATACCTCTACAGCTGTCATGCCAGGTGCTTGGGCCAACATCTGAAAATACGGCACCAAAAAAACCTCTTTAATTTGCTGGCGTTTTTGTTCGATTTTCGCCTCACTTAAACCCAGATCACCCGTTGTGGAAATAGGGACTATCATGCTTTTACCATGCATGTCCAAACCACCATAATTAATAGCTCCCGGAGTCAGAGTAATATGACGCACCATACCATCATCTGGTACCATTAATGGCGGCGTAACTTGCTGATGAAGCGCTTTGAGTTGTGTTTTTTCCATTTCATTTAACATCTTGATATCCGCAAGTACCATCATCGCTGGTGATGTGCCATATACTTGTCCCGGCAATGTTTGGTAGCGCCAAATACTATATGGCATGGTTCGATAACGCTGCGTATCAAGCACATAATGCTGTTGAGGCATGAAATATACACTGACAAATCCCCGTCCCTGCTCTTGATCTGGAATAATGGCATGCACAATCTGATATGATTGCTTTTTATCCAGCTCTTGCAACACATTCCATTGCTGGCAAATTACGTCTCCTGATAAAGTAAAACTTCTAAAGATGGTATCAATTGTCCCAGTATGATTCTGACCTAAATATAACTCATGTATTGGCACATGCCGATAACGTAATCCCCCCTGTGCATCGTGATCCACAAAAAGTGCCGCCGTGCCATACGCCCCTAATGATTGATATACCTGATGCTGCTGAGCCGTAAAATTACTGCTTGGGGCATAACGCAACGAAAACAACCTGCAAACCGCCTGCTCTAGCCCTATATCGTCCCTATATTCTGAGCATATTTCTTGTGAAGTATATTGCAAACCATGCCAATGTATTCCTTGCGGTGTAAGCATGCTATCGAGCACCGAAACAAATTGCTGTAATGCCACATGCGCTGTATTATCAAATAATACGCGTTTGGTTTTATCTTTGATTGGCTTGGCGAGTACATAATGATCAATGTCTTGCCATATATCCTCAAACGGACGGCGAATATTCTCTAAAGCAGCAAAACGGGTAAGCAGGTCTTGAATCATCATAATCACCATTGTACCTAGCCTAAGCACGGCACGCAAATGGTTGGCTTTATTTGCTAGCCGTGTCAAAGTCGTATTATTACTGCTTGCTATTATTGACCATCGCGCGGTCCCCAAACCACCATGTAATGGCTGTTGTGCAACAAAAAAGCAATGCATCTGCAATAGACTGATAATAAAGTTGATCAGCTGACGCCAGTACCATCACACACAGAATTAACCCCACCGTCAAACACGGACGTACTAAGCGCAATAGATTTATTACCCAACGATCCGCCTTCCCTGTTGACGTATCATGCCGGTACGATGCCTGAACAGTCTGAGACTGTAATTGCATCTGTTGATGCCATTGTTGATATTGCTGCTGTAACTCGAGCAGACGAATCTCGTGAGCAAATATTTGTGCTTGGCTTTTTCGCATTTGCCACCCATCAATTAACCCCATACCTTTGCTTAATAAACTCCCAAAAAGCCCCAACACGCCTCCACTTGCTGCAGTTGTTAAGCTATCAATCATCTGAACCTCCCTTACTGTAATTATACGCCCGACCATTGTCGTTGTGCGCCTAAATCAATGTGTAAAAATCGACTATATATCCCAATACCTCTAAAACCGCAGTTTTTGGCAAGCACGATCATGTTTGCCTTTGCAAGGTCTGGCCATCGAATATCAAATGCATCACCCACTTTATGACGCGAAGCTGGAGCACCTCCAACTCTCGCATTATATAGAGGGTCACGATATGCCGATGTAATGATTAATTGTTGCCCAATGGTGCTTCGCAACATTTCTAAACAATCAAGTGCTTGCTCATGGACCATTAAGGCGCCATTGCCTTTACTCATAAATTCTTCAGGCCTAAAATGAGGCCACCGCCAACCGTTAGCAGGTACATCATTCACACTTTCGTAATAGCTGACCCTACCCATAATATGATAACCACATGGTCAATAATCCAATTAAAATACTGCCTGCAGATACGGCACCCAACGCCATATGTTTGAGTCGATTTAACTCCATCACATGATGGGATAATTGCGTGATGCTTTTGTTAAGTTGCTCTACACATTGTTCAATATGAACCAATCGCTGATGCATATTGAGAATAAGATGACTGTCATCTTGATGTCCACTCATTAACTCTGTCATCATGTCTATTTCCACTTTAATATTAAAAAAACAAACTTCATCAGCCTTATATTACGGCATAGTCATGCCCTGCTTGACGCTGAGCACCCAGCCGTGTCACTTTATGATTGACCGGATAAGCAAACGTAAGTGCTAACGCATCCGCACCATCAGGAGAGCATATTCCTCTTGATTTTAACGACTGCTTTGACTCCAAGCAAAGTCTGCCACTACTATCATAATGATACCTTAGTGAACACAGTTCATGCTCTAATCGCTGATCACCTGCTAGACAGCAGGATGCTTCATATAGCCATGTTCGCATACTATCCCACATATGTGCCCGTAAATTCTTATAACGATGATTGTCCGGAGCTCTGTGGGCTGCATTGACCGCATGGACACATGCCCCATAACCAAGTTCGCGTAATCGGTCCACGACACCCGCTCCAATACCCACAACATCTACAAAACAATGATTACTTTGATAATATTTGATCCAATGCACACACCAGCCCGTAATTTGCATCGTATCTAAATGATGATAGTAATACATATGAAGTACGCGCCTTCCCTGCCTTATACATATTGCGGTCGTAT
>CALCTU010000096.1 GCA_937907045.1 uncultured Alphaproteobacteria bacterium | reverse complement strand
GCCAATCATCTTCGCCCATATTACCAAGGGCTGCACTAATGCCGCCTTGCGCCGCAACCGTGTGGCTACGGGTTGGGAATACTTTAGTGATGCATGCAGTAGATAAACCTTCTAAGGCCATACCAAAAGTAGCTCTGAGGCCCGCACCACCAGCACCAACTACTACTACATCATATTCGTGATCTATTATTTCGTAAGGTTTTTCCGCCATCGCAAAAAGACTTTATTTTAAGGTTTATCAATCTATTAACTTATGTTCAAGTGTAGCTTAAGAATAGCCAACACAAATAATATTCCTGTTACAGCACTTGCAAACTGAATGGTAATAAGTAGGAATAATCTAACCGCTGCATTATGCACATAATCTACGATTACCTCGCGCATACCCAGAGCACCATGATACAAACCAATGGTCACAAATAACGTCATGGCAAGCGCCTGAAATGGTGACTCCATCAAATGCACAAACGCAACATATGATTTTGCAGATGCCGCTTTAATCACACCATATGAAAACCATATCACCAATGGGACTAATGCTATGGCAGTAACACGCTGCAACCACCAATGGTGTACACCACTTTTGGCAGGTCCCATACCTTTTGCTCTTGATAATGGTGAACGCAATCCCATGCGCTTCTCCTTTAATCTAAAAATTACTTACAGTGTTAGCCAACCCCAAACCGCAGCCCACGTCACCGCTGTTAGGGTTACCGAACCAATGATTGTCAGCCAACCACTCATATTTACGGAACTTAATTCATAACCACGGCCAGTATCCCACCACAAATGCCGAATACCATTGAGCAAGTGGTAGTACAATGAAAAACTCCAGCCAATAAGCAATAATTCACCGAAAAAACTTTTAAATAAAAGGGACTCAATACACTGAGTACAGCCATATTGATAAATGGCTAAAATAATCCACCATGCAAACACCAAAGCTCCCGCATACAACGCCACACCGGTAATACGATGCAAAATTGATAACATCGATGTTATTTGGGGTTTATAAATGGTCAAATGCGGAGAAAGAGGCCGCTGATCTTGAACAGAATTTGACATAAGAAATATCAACTACTTGCTAAATTAAACCTGCACTAGAGGTAATTCCAAATTCTAAAAATAGAATTACAGGTACATAGTTATGAATCGAAACAACTCAGTTGTCAATTAGCAAATAACACATTACCCCATAATTAGTCACTTGGATCATCGGCAACATCGACCATATCTGGCTCTCCAATATGGAGCCATTGGCCAGCATATTCAATCGCCTGGATATTTTTTACAATACCATCAGATGCATTCACACGATCGCGATATACTTGACTTAAGGAATATGGCCTCACTGCCTCATTTTGAAAAATAATCGGGTCAATCACCTGTATTCCCATAAACACATACGGGTAGACCTTAGCATTAACTTCCTTAACTAACATATTGTTAATTAAATTAAAATCTCCATCGCCATTATATCCTTTACTATTAGCCTTACTTACCACGGCCATGCATATGGTTGTGTCAGGGTCTTTATTGTTCCACAATTGCTGCAAAGAACCAAATGGCGAAGCATAGTCATTTGCCCACAGCACGTCACCATTGACTGTAAAAAAAGGCTTATCATCCGCCAACACGCCTTGCTCGATTGCATTGACAAGTCCGCCGGCAGTTTCAAGAATCTCAGGCTCAAAAATTGTGACAAACTCTATACTCGGATATAACGCTCGCCGCGAATCAATAAAAGCCTCTATCTGGTCCGCCAAATGGTGACTGTTAACAATAATACGCTTTATGCCCTCTTCATCTAACCGCGCAATAATATGCTCTAAAATTGGCTTACCATTAACAGATAATAATGGCTTAGGGGTATGATTGGTCAATGGCAGCATACGCTTACCAAAACCGGCAGCAAAAATAAAAGCAGTCGTGATGTTGTTACTGACTTGTAGCAACGTGCAACTCCGGCTGAGTAGATTCTTGTGGAACAGAAAAATAACTTAAGTCACGCATACCCTCATCCATCACATCACTGAACCACTGATGCAACGGAGCCAAAACTGGATGCTCCATTCCTTTTGCCAAATGACGCCATACACGTGGAATATAATTTAAATATCGCGGCTTATTATCGCGCACCGCAAGACGGGCAAATATACCAATAATCTTACAATTACGCTGCGCTGCCAACATTGCATATTGAGCGTAGAAAGCTTCATCATCAACCGTTTTGCGCTGACTAGCATAATAACTAAGAACTGTTTTTACTGTCGCAGGAGAAACATCTCTTCGTGCATCTTCTAGTAGCGACACCAAATCATACGCAGGAGAACCTATCACCGCATCTTGGAAATCAAGCATTCCAACCCTTTGCACCCCTTCTCTATCTGGTAGCCACATAAGATTATCCGCATGATAATCCCTTAATACCACCACATCCTCTGCTGCTTTAGGAGACGAAAGTAAATGCTTCCATATACGTATATACTCTAACCGTTGTGCTGAACTATAATTTGCACCCTCAAGATTTGGCATATACCAATCTGGCAACAACATGACTTCATTCATTAATAATTCGTCATTATAACCAGGAATTTTACTAGGAAGGCTTGCCCTTCCCAGAGCAATAAGAGCGTCCACAGCACAAGTGTATAATGTTAGCTCATCAATACCACTGTGAGGATCTTTCAATAATTTTGTAAAACTATCATTGCCAAAATCTTCTAATAATAATAGTCCGTTTTCTATATCCTGCGCATAAATTTCTGGCGCACTGAAGCCACGTTTACGCAAGTACTGATCTATATATACAAATGGCTCTACAGACTCCCTATTGGGTGGTGCATCCATCACAATATAGGTTTGGCCATCATCATTGCTGATACGCGCATACGTACGAAACGATGCATCCGCAATAAGCGGCTCAATATAAGCTGAGCCCAAATGGTTGTCAGCCAAAAATTGAGAGATTAATTCTTGTCTCATTTGTGTCTATCTTTTGCAATATTCTAACTTATGTCTATCGAGTTTATTACGTTTGCAAACTCACCATGGCCGGACATTATAACACAGCGAGCATCATTATCAACAAAAGACATAGTAATATCCAGTCGATCCTGAGGAATCATTTTTTCGGCAATTTGCGGCCATTCAATAAGCGCAATGCCTGTATCAAACGCATCTTCTAATCCTAATGGCTCAAGCTCTTCTTCATGTTCAACTCGATATAAATCCACATGCCAAATCATACATTGCGGCGCATCATATAACTGAACAATCGAAAAGGTTGGGCTAGTCACCTCACAATCACCACCAACCAATGAACGAATAATCTCTCTACAAAGAGCCGTCTTTCCCACCCCTAAGTCACCTTGCAATGTCACTATATCACCAACCTTCAATATATGAGCAATCGCTTTGCCCAAGCGCCCTGTATCCTCAAGCGAAAGATTATTATATTGCTTTATCACTTGCTTATCAGACATCACCTTTACTCCTGGGTTAATTCAGCAGCACGAGGCAATACACAAGAAATTTTGGTACCCTCACCTTTTTGTGACTCCAACTCTACAAAACCACCATGAAGTTCCACAATATGTTTTACAACCGCCAAACCAAGCCCGGTACCTGATTTACCAAGACTCTGAGCACTTGGAGTAGAGTAGAATCGATCAAATACTTTGGATTGCTCACGCTTTGCAATTCCCTCACCTTTGTCTTGCACCCACAATACTACATGGTCTTTGTTTCTGGTCTTAGCACCAATTGTAATCGTTTCGTTTTCAGGTGAAAATTTAATGGCATTACTCAACAAATTAAACAATACTTGCTGGATACGACGTTCATCTGCCACAATACTACCTACTGTTTTAGTGCACGAAAGCTTAATCTTCACACCATTGCGCTTGGCACGTTCTTTCAATATTTTTTGAACAAAGGCTATTGTTGGTTGAACCTCAAATGATGATATATCTAATGTTAAATAGCCAGCCTCAATAGAAGCCAAATCCAACACGTCATCAATCACCGACATTAATTGAATGGATGATTCAAAAATATTTTTAATATAATCAATATGTTCAATGTTGGTTCCTTTTTCTGCCAGATCAAGCAGCAATTCTGCAAATCCTTTAATGGAAGTAAGCGGAGTTCTAAACTCGTAGGATACATTGGCTAAAAATTCTGTTTTTAATTTATCAGCCTCTTCTAACGCTTCATTGCGCTCCTCCAAACTGCGCTGCAAAATACTAGCTGCAGTAATGTCTCTGTAGGACAACAAAATATCACCATCGGGTAAGGGCGTCAGGGTTTGCTCTATAATCTTACCATCGGCACGCTCGAATGTGCGCGTAGCATGTTCACGCTTATTAATAAAATCCAGAATACTTTGCTTATATTTATTCCAAGTACCCTCAAAGACAAAAATTTCTTTTGACGCATCAATAAGTTCCGACGGAGTTGGATTTTTATCCAAAAATGGCAACTCCTCTGGCCAAAGCGCTGCATATTGCGGATTATAGAATTTTAACCGATTGTCACTTCCATATACCGCAAGACCCTCATTCACATTATCAAGTGTTACTTTTTGCACTTCAATTAATGTGTTGTAGGAACGCTCCATTGCCAAACGATCCGTCACATCTTCGTATGCAAACAACAATCCTCCAAGTGCATGCGGAATAACAATAACACGAAGTGTTTGCCCGTCAGGAAGGTGGAAAAATTCTTCATGTGTTTCCATTAAATTTTCAAAAAGCTGCATTTGCTGCCTTCTAAAACTACTAAAATCTGCTTGCTCTGGTAGCTTTCGCTTTTCACGTAAATATTCTATGACCTGAACATAAGTAGGATTGGCGTTAAGCCATGCCTCATCAAAGTCACCGAGACGCATGAAAGCATTATTATAAAACTTCAGCTTGGTATCCCTACCATAAATAGCCATTGCGGACGAAGAGCTTTCTAAGAGGTCAGCATGCGCTGAAACGTGACGCGAAAGTTCTTCTTGTGCATCCTCTAGCTCGGTAATATCGTAAGCAACCCCAAGAATGCTTTGTTTATCATCACTTACACGCTCGGACACCGAAAAATACCGACGCTCACCTTCAAACACTAAATGCCTTTTATCTAAAAACTGCCTACCCTCACTAATGGCAGTTTTGGAAGCATTTTTAAGACCATCATATAGCTGAGGAACATCTGCATCATTATCATGCAAACCACCATCATCTATGAAACGACTATACATAAGATTATAATAGGAAACATCAAAACTATCTGTGTTACGTTGCCACACCGGAAATGGTAGCAAGTTAAGTATGTTGAGATAATTACGCATTTGTTGCTTGACCGTGTAATTTTCACTCGTCATGCGTAGCAATCTTTGCACATATTCAGTCATGTCAAAGAACCAAACAATAACCGCTACAATCTCACCCTTACTATCATCAACACGATAACCAGCACAACTATAATGCCGCTCCTGACCAGAAACTAATCCGCGAATATTAATACTAAATTGCGCCTGACGTGAGTATTTTAAATCCTCAATACCCTGAGTAAGCATATGGCAATCTGCATCAAAAGACGTAATAAACTCTTCAAAGGTATTAATTGCCTTAGGCAAGCTTAGCATGGACACTAAATTGGGCGAAAAATACTCTTTCTCACTCTCAGACTGATAACAATAATAGCCCCCAAGAGAAGCATTCAAGGATAACTGAGCAAATTCTAATTGCTCCACCAAACCTCTATTCTTTGCAAGCTCAAGACGCCACTTAACAACAAAATATATTATCAGCACCAAAAAGCTGAACAACGACAGCGCATAGACTAACATGTCCATTGCAAAGCACCCCTTTTGCACATACAAAGCTACAAGAGCTCACAAGTCAATTAATAGCGATAACTATCAGGTTTATATGGACCCTCCTGACTAACACTAATGTAGTCCGCCTGATCCTTAGTAAGTGTTGTTAACTTCACACCCAACTTTATTAGATGCAATCTGGCTACTTTTTCATCTAATTTTTTAGGTAATGTATAAACCTCATTGCGATAGTTTTTACTATTTTTAAACAATTCAATCTGGGCCATAACTTGGTTTGTGAAGGAAGCGCTCATCACAAAAGAAGGATGTCCTGTTGCACAACCAAGGTTAACCAACCTTCCTTCTGCTAATAAAATAATTCTGTGACCATCTGGAAATGCTATCTCGTCAACTTGTGGCTTAATGTTGTTCCATTTTAAATTCTGCAACCCAGCCACGTCAATTTCATTATCAAAGTGACCAATATTGCAAACAATCGCCCTGTCTTTCATATCACGCATATGATCAACAGTAATAATATCCTTATTACCTGTTGCAGTTACAAAAATATCTGCTTGCGGTGCAGCCTCTTCCATTGTTGTTACTTCATAACCTTCCATCGCAGCTTGTAAGGCACAAATTGGATCAACCTCTGTTATAAGCACACGCGCACCCTGCTCTTTAAGACTTTGCGCACATCCTTTTCCTACATCACCATAACCTGCCACCAAAGCAATTTTACCCGCAATCATAACATCTGTTGCACGCTTTAAACCATCAGGAAGACTTTCACGACAACCGTAAAGATTATCGAATTTTGACTTAGTTACTGAATCGTTCACATTAATAGCAGGAACTTTAAGCGTACCCTGTTTTTGCATTTCAACCAGACGGTGAACGCCTGTAGTTGTCTCTTCAGATAGCCCCAATATATCTTCTAATAATTCGGGATACTTTTGATGCACAATAGCCGTAAGGTCACCGCCATCGTCAAGAATTAGATTTGGCTTCCATCCATCAGGACCTTGAAGTGTTTGTTCTATACACCATTGATACTCTTCTTCAGTTTCACCTTTCCAGGCAAATACTGGAACACCACTTTGGGCAATAGCTGCTGCAGCATGGTCTTGTGTTGAGAAAATATTACAAGAGCTCCAACGCACCGTTGCACCCAAATGCGTTAATGTTTCAATTAAAACTGCGGTTTGAATTGTCATATGCAGACAACCAACAATACGCGCACCTTTTAGGGGCTGGTTGTCGCCATATTCTTCTCTAATGGCAATCAAACCAGGCATTTCCGTTTCAGCAACATCGATCTCTTTGCGTCCCCAATCCGCAAGGGATATGTCAGCAACTTTATAATCTTGGTTAGTAGCTTGAGGTTTTTCTTTAGCAGACATATTGTTATTACTCCTGAACTATTTTATATGTTGGGATCATGTACCCTTGCAAATGCTAAGTCATTCATGCTACAGATACGGAGCAGAGTCAATCATTTTCACATTAAAAACAGTTAATAAAAACCATGAAAAAAGACACCCTTGTTGTACATACTGGCCGCATACCAGGCGCTAATAGCGGTTGCGTCAACACTCCTGTATATCGGACTTCCACCATTTTATTTCCTACGATGGACGATTACTACGCAGCCGAAAAAGGGAAGGCTTTTTATGAAACCAGTAAAAACATTAGAGTTCCGGACTTATGCTATGCCACCACCGGCACACCAACTTCATACGTGCTACAACGCTCTATTGCCGAACTAGAAGGAGCAGAGCATGCCGTCATTTCACCATCGGGACTTTCTGCCATCACCCTAACCTTCATGGCCTTTTTAAAGCAAGGTGATCATATATTAGTTACTGATTCGGCATATGGACCATCCCGACGTTTTTGCAACAAAGTATTAAAACAATATGGTATTGAAACTACTTACTATGATCCTACAATCGGTGAAGGCATAAAAGACCTCATACAAAGCAACACCAAATTAATTCATACCGAAAGCCCTGGCTCTTTGACATTTGAAATCCAGGATATTCCAGCAATTTCTAAGGTGGCACACAATCACGGTATTGTTGTAACCACCGATAACTCCTGGGCAACTCCTCTTTATTGCAACCCTATTGAATTAGGTGCGGATGTATCAATACAGGCTGCCACAAAATATATTGGTGGCCACTCTGACATACTTCTTGGCACAGTTGCCGCCAACCAAGAACATTACGATAAAATTGCAAAAGCACACCATCATTTTGGTGCCGCAACCAGCCCGGATGATTGTTATTTAGCACTTAGGGGTTTGCGCACCATGGCAACACGCCTTGAGCGCCATGAGAAACACGCACTTAGTGTTGCACAATGGATTAACGAGCGACCCGAGGTTGACGTAGTATTTCACCCAGGATTAGAAAGCCACCCTGGTCACGACCTCTTCAAACGAGACTTTAAAGGCTCCACCGGATTATTTTCTTTTGTCCTGAATGAGAAATATTCATATCAAGATATGTGCAGAATGATCGACCATTTTGAGATCTTTGGTATTGGCGCTTCCTGGGGAGGATTTGAAAGCTTAGTACTGCATTTTTCTCCATCCACCATTAGGACTGCTAAAAAATGGAATTATTCGGGCCAAGCAGTTAGACTCTATATTGGCCTTGAGGATCTGGATGATATTCTCTATGATTTAGAAAAGGGCTTTGAACGCCTTAACAACACATAACAGGAGAACAGGCAACCATGCGATTATTATTATCATTATGTGCCATCATGGTAGTGCTTTGTGTGTCTACCATACCAACAACCTCTATGGCCTTATCTGATTATGGATCCAAATGTGATAACAACAAAGATTGCGTCGACTGCAAACAAGAAAAGAAATGCCTCAAATGCATGCATGGTTGTTGGAACCGTTATGGTGAAGCAGATACCACACTTGACGATGCCAACATCTCTCGTAGGCAGCGCTGTATCAAAAAACAAGCAAAATGGTGTAACGCCCAATGCTGGGATCCTGACTCTGGGCAAGATGAGCCCGACTATGTCAGTTCCAAACCCCAATGCGAACCAATATAATCACTTACCAAATGTATGACCAACAACATCGACACCATATTTGATCATGTAACATTTAACGATAAAGGCCTAGTACCAGTTATCGCTCAATGCCAACATAGCGGTGAAGTGCTCATGATGGCGTGGATGAACAAAGAAGCCCTTATGCACACCATAGAAACTGGTCAAGTTTGCTATTACTCCAGATCTCGTCAGGCATTATGGCGCAAAGGAGAAACATCCGGACATACACAAGAGCTTGTTAGCCTTACACTAGACTGCGATGGCGATACAATACTTGCCAAGGTAAATCAAATAGGACCCGCATGCCATACAAATCGAAAAACATGTTTTTTTAAACTTATTGACCCATCCGATCACACTATTACCATTACCCAAGATGTTCAGCCTGCCTAAGTTATTAGCAACCACAGCCCAAACTATAGCATTTCTATGTTTGTTATGCCAACCTTGCTTTGCTGATATAAGAGGACTACCTAAAGTCACCATTCTTGCCGCATCTAGTGTAACTGACCCACTAACTGAAATTATTCGTATCTACTCACGCCAACATAACATTACCGTAACGGCCTCTTATAATGCCACATCAGAGCAAGCCACTAAAATTTCTAACGGCGATACCGCCAATATTTTTATTTCCTCACACCCAAAATGGATGATTGAGTTAAAACGCAAAGGACTGATTGACGTATTTTCTTTGGTTAATTTAGTAGAAAACAAACTTGATCTTGTCTGTTCCAGCAAACATCACCTTAAAGAGCAGCTGTCGCCTGAGTCTGATATTTTTAATCAATTACTGCATATTCACAACAAATCTACATTGGTTCTTGGCATTCCAGATGAAACATCTCTTGGCAGTTACACCCATGATGCCCTGAACATTATTGGCAATACTTACGACTACCCTTTATGGAACACCATAAAGAACAATACAATACGTGCCAGCTCAGCAAAAGAAGTAAGTTACCTCATTGCACATGGCAATTATTGCGGCATTGTTTTTCATAGTGATACCCACCTTAACAATCAAATTACTGTACTGTCTCATATTAATGATTACTCACCCATGCCCATTACTTATCAAGCAGCCGTGGTTGCTGGCGAACATATGGAACAAGCCAGACAATTTCTGGACTACTTAACGTCCCCTGAGGCATTATCAATTTTTATTTCTCATGGCTTTTCACCTATAACCAAATAATGTTTTATATGCCTGAAGATTTCATCTATTTATTACTATTGCCTCTCGCATTAGTTGCTATTTATGCTTTATTTCATTGGCATAAACACAAAAAGAACCTTAGCGATCAGTCCGGTATTGATGAAAATACTGAACACGAAATTCCGGAGCCCGTCACCAGGTACCCATCAAAAGAAGAAGAAGATCTTCTAAAAGACATCGAAAAGAAAGAAGAAATTATTGGTATACAGGAACCAGTTGGCTTCTGGAGTCAAAAAATTTTCCACGAAAAACTGCCGTTTCTTCTTGCTAAATTGGAACAACAAAATGGTGGCCTTGGATTCTGGCAGCAGCTAGTCCTCAAACAACGCCGTAGTAGAGATGATAAAGACATTGAACGTTAAGTATATTTCGTGATATGGGTATATCGTGATCGTGAATGAAGTTGCAGACAAGTTTATTTACGATTACAATTAAAATAAGGAGCCAGGGCTCCTGCTTTGTGCAAGCTGAAATGGTATGATTACAAATTTGTAAAAGGGGAATGCTGACCACATGAAAAAATTTTCCATTCCATGTAATTTTGGCGGCACTCAGGCACCATTTACCGTATATATTGGCATGCCAGAGCCGCAGCATCATCCATTGCATTTTCAGTCCGAATGGCTGTCTAAAAATAGAGGTGGCACCATACCCGGTGAAGTCATGGACAGCATTTCTAAACTTTACGAACTTGCTAAGAAAAACAATGTTTCCTTTGAAGAACTGTGCGTTTACGCCCTCAACAACGAAGACAATGATAGCGACAATGGCGACGAACCACCCATGCCGGATGACGAGCCACCTATGCCTTCGTAAGGGTATTTCCGGCTTTAGTCTTATTGAACTTTCTGCAATTGTAGCCATTAGTGCTACATTAATGGTTGGCTACCTTAATATAACACAACCCAAAACATTGCTTAAAGCTGAGAAAATAATGCAGACCAAAAGCTCGATGGATCATGTATCAATCGCCATAAAACGTTTTAAACAACGTTTTGGTAGAATGCCTTGCCCTGCTGATCCATGGATGAGATCCGATCAAACACGCTCCATTGACGCCCCCTCTATAATCTCTTTATCTCCTTTTGGTACAGAATCTATCGGCTCAAACGGTACATGCATATTTCAGTCTGGCATGGTACCAATTCATAGTCTTGGATTAGAAGAAAAATACGCCCTTGATAAATGGAATAATCGCTTACGGTATCACCCTAGCTTTAGCAAACTCAAAATAACACACAACAATGGCACCATCATTAGCAATAATGCCTCCTATATCCTGCTTAGCCATGGACCAAATGGACTAGGAGCCTTCATGGCCAGTGGCATCCAACGTGACTCTTCAAACAACCCGCAAGAAGAAAATAATGCTACTAGCTCTGGCACCTATATTGATCATGCTGGTGATGACATTTTATTAAGTGGACACATATGAAAAATGGTTACACGTTAGTTGAACTTTCAATCTCTGTAAGCATCATGGCAATGCTGGCAGTAGGAGCGCTGCACATCATTGACAAGAAAAATTCGGCTAACGCATTACGGGATACGCTAACAAAATTGGACAAAATTGAACTTCAACTTAAACAATTTAAAAAGCATCACGGCTATTATCCATGCCCAACATCAGATGATAATTTGTGCGATTCAGGGATGATACCAATTAAACAATTAGGCTTACCAAAAAAATACCTTACCGACGGTTGGCACACACCATTTATGTATCGTATTGCCACAAATGCTAATAACCCAAATATAGTAAAGCTATCCCATTTTAGAGGCAATATAAGTATTGTTGACTTACATGGCACACCCAAAACGTATACTCACATGCCTCCACCTTATCATTATGGCGCCGAATATGTCATTATTAGTTACGGAAAAAATGGCTTAAATTCTAGTAATTTGGCAGAAGTTGCCAATCAAACACATGACCCATTCAGAACATATACTCAATCAGGACCCACTTCTGTATTTGATGACATTGTACGGTTTTATTAATCTTTTTTTCTTAAAAAAAGATCTCTTATTTCAATACGCTCTATACATTCCATTATATACAGCACGTGTAACTGAGAGTCTTTGGTCATTATAATGGCCTAGATACCCTCCAACTCCTAGATAGTTCTATCCAATCCCAACCACCTGGTCAATAATAATACCATAACCATCTAGCCCCACAATAGGTTTTGGAGAATTACTCAATAAACGAAGCTTTGTGATACCTAAATCTAATAATATTTGAGCACCAATACCGTAATCTCGTAACTGCTTTTGTGCATTGTCTTCTCCCTGACGCAACTGCAGCATCTCAGAAACACTATTTTTCTTGGGTTCTCTTAAAAGAACAATAGCACCTACCCCTTCTTTTTCTATCGCACGCATGCTTTGGTGTAACAAATGCTGATCTCCTAAAGCAGCATCACACAAAACATCGCTTAAAACATTTAACGCATGCATTCTTACCAATGGCGCCTCTACACTCGCAAGATCACCCTTAATTAATACAATGTGTTCTGCGTAGGCAATAGTATTTTGATATACAATCATCATAAAATCACCACCAACATTACTCTCAAAAGGCGCTTCACATAAACGCTTTATCAACGTTTCATTTTTTCGCCTATACGCAATAAGGTCTGCAATCGTGCCAATATTTAAGTCATGCTCCTGAGCAAAGCTCAAAAGATCGTCCAACCGAGCCATCGAGCCATCGTCATTCATAATCTCACAAATAACCCCCGCAGGATTTAACCCAGCTAATCGTGAAATATCCACCGCAGCTTCCGTATGACCAGCACGAACCAACACACCACCCTCTCTGGCTTCTAAGGGAAATACATGCCCTGGGGTCACAATTTCAACATCCCGCACCTGAGGGTTAATGGCTACTTTAATTGTTTGAGCACGGTCAGCAGCTGAAATGCCCGTAGTAACTCCCTCTCTGGCTTCAATACTTACAGTAAACGCCGTATCAAACCGTGAACTGTTACGCTTTGCCATATGTGGCAAAGCAAGCCGATCTATTTGCTCTTTTTCAAGTGACAGACATACCAAGCCGCGTCCATACTTTGCCATAAAGTTTATCGCTTTATCATTTGCAAATTCGGCCGGAATAATAAGATCACCTTCATTTTCGCGGTCTTCGTCATCTACCAATATAAACATCTTACCAGCTTTGGCATCTTCAATAATAGTTTCTATGGGCACTAATCTGCTATGTATCGTGTCTTGTGAATGTTTCATAAATTTAGGTCGATCCGTGATATGTTTGGTGGCGCGTAATATAGCGCGCAATTGCATCTATTTCTAGATTTATCTGACTACCCACCTGTTTCAAGTAAAAATTGGTATGTTTATAAGTAAATTCCAACAAATTAACCGAGAATTTTTTATTACTATCATCAACTTCATTCACCGTAAGCGAAACACCATTAAGCGTTACCGACCCTTTTGGTGCAATAAAGGGAGCCCACAGATCAGGCATAGTAAAACTTACTTTATAGGAGTCAGCAACCGGATCAATGGCCGCAATAGCAATGACATCATCCACATGACCCAACACCATATGACCACCAAGTTCATCTCCCACTTTGAGGGCGCGTTCTACGTTAAGTATATCACCTACTTGCCAGTGTTTAGCAGTTGTACACGCAAGTGTCTCTTGACTCATAGCATATGTAAGAATGTGCTCATCATTGTTTTTTTCTAACACCGTTAGGCATACACCATCGTGAGCGATCGAAGCACCAATAGCAATATCATCTATTGACTCTTGCATGCAAACATCCATCAATACATCTTCGTTATTGCCTTTATGTAATGTATTTATGGTTGCTTGCTGTGTAATAATTCCTGTGAACATATAACTATCGGAGCTTAACAAAATTAGCGAATGATGGCATCATAGCATTTTTCTATATTGGGTCCATAACCAAAATAAATGACCGCTATAATTTACCAATCATACCCAAACAACATCTGGCAATTCATGCCATCTTGGTAAGTAGCATTATCCGACTCATAAGCCGAGCTACTGCCAGTACCATTATAACAGCCCGTGGCCACATATGCAGATCCATTATAACTTCCAGAACCACCAATAAAGCCTGTATCGGGTATGGCATCATCATATTTTTGATCAATATTATAGCCCTCTTTAGGGGTGATAGCACCTGCCCGATAATCGTCATCAGCACTATAAACACTAAACACCATAATATGATTATTAAATGACAATGTTCTCGAATAATCAGTAGTAGAACAGCACCTTGCATACAGTCCAGCTTGCTTTGGTGTAAGCTTCATTACATTGCCTCCAATAGAAAAACCATTGCTCCATGTTCCAGACAATGTTCCATTGAGTAAACCGGCTCGTTGAAGATGGTCAAATACAGCAAATGCCTCACCTGCTGTTTCACCATCAATACTACCATCCCCATCACCATTCGTGGCCGCTGACCATATACTTGTTGCCGTATCAATATCACCTGGTAGCTTACCATATAGGAGTTCAAATTGGCTAATAGCTGTTTTCATATCATCAACAGTCGCTACCATGGTTTTTATTTCAGCGCCACGAATAATCTGTGCTCCTACCATCACAGCTCCAATCACCAGAGAAATAACTACCAGTACCACAGAAAATTCTGCTAACGAAAAAGCTCGTGCTTGCCGTATATTAAAAACCACGTTAAAGTACCATTTTCTTTGAGTAATTGCATTTGGGCGTATGCGTGTATGTTTAACAAAATTAGTATTATTGGTCTAGGATTAATCGGCGGATCAATAGCCAAAGCACTTCGTGCTAACCTTCCAGACTGCCATATTGGCGCCTTTGACACGAACCACTCTTGTTTGGAAGATGCTCTTGCACACAGCGCTATTGTAAGAATGTTTCACTCATTGGATGAAGCAGTCACAAACACTGAATTAATTATTTTATGTTGCCCACTACAACATTATGCAACCATTGGCCGGCATATTGATAAACACAGCCTCTCTAGTACACTTGTTACCGATGCCGGCTCAGTAAAGTCATACGCCATAGAGGCACTTGATATGATCAAAGATCGCTACGTACCCGCCCACCCCATCGCCGGAAGTCAGCAGCACGGCTTTAGCGCCTCTACAGCGCATTTATTTATTGGTAAGCGCATATTTCTCACACCGACTGCAGATGTCAGTAAAGATAAAGTTGAAGCCATAAAAGCTCTATGGCAACAAACTGGTGCATCTGAAGTTGCTACCATAGACGCAGATAAACACGATGCTACCTACGCAGCAGTATCTCACCTTCCACAAGCCCTTAGTTTCTGCGAACCAAGTTCTTTAGACTCCTTATACACATCTTCACTGATGAAACAACATCGACGCATTAGTAAGTCACATTGTGGCTTGTGGGCAGACATCTTCATTGCCAACCGCCACCACTTATTACCGTTACTACGCAACGCACTATCAATTATCAAAGATAGTGAGCACCCAGAAGACCACCAACCTTCATCACAACAAAAAGTAAACTGGGTTGCCTATACTACAGCCAAAACAGTCCAAAAACTTGCGGGATCATTAGTAGAAGACTTTGCTGGATCTGGCTATCACGACTTTATCAGCGTATTACAAGGAACTGTCGAGCAGGTCAATATTCACCAGCGCCAACAACTTGTCATCAACATTCAGCATTTAACCGAAGCCATAAACAACGAAAGCATTCAAGATATTGCCCAAGCCATCATTCATCCCATTGGATAATTTGTGGCATTGAAACCAACCATGCATCATGCAACAACATGCTGCATATACTCCATTAACTGCTTACCCACACTCTGAGTAGTATAATTTTCCATAAGCTTTTGACGACCTTGCCTTGCAATAGCATGTGCACGAGCAGGGTCTTGTATTAAATATTGTACAGCCTCTAATAAGTCCTCGGGCTCTCCAGTTGTTAACATACCAGTATATTTATCATCTATTAGCTCTTTAAAAGACCCTGCATCGCTGGTAACAATGGGCACTGCATGCTGCCAGGCTTCTAGCACCACAAGCCCAAATGGCTCGCGCTGAGAAGGCATCACCACCATATCCACTTGTTCAAAAAATGCAGTTTTATCCCAAACATGTCCTAAAAAAGTCACTTGTTCACTCATCCCAAGGTCAACAACCCGCTGTTCAAGCTCCTCTTTATGTGCTCCTTCTCCGGCAATCAGCCCTTTAAATGGAACCCTTTTTTGCCTCAGCAGTACCAACATATCAATATAACGGTCAAAACGTTTTTCGTGTCCAACTCTACCAATAGCACCAATCACTACTGGGTCGCGAAAACTATCTCTCATAGGAGGTTGATAACTTATTGTCTCCACCGCATTAGGAATAATATGCATTTTTTCTTTTTTTACACCGTGTTGCAAGCCTGTATTGTACATATCCTGAGTCAGCATAATCACACCATCGAGCTTGTTGAACTGCTTAAATTTATACATATGAGCAGGAGCAACAACTGGAGCAATACCCTTGGCGGCATACACATTCATGTGATGAAAATTATGAGAGATCACAACATCCGGCTTAAAAGCAGTAAGGCAACGGCGCATTTGCCACCACGTAACCAACCCCTTTGGGCCACGGTAGCTGTCCAGAAACTTACATGCCATGCGACTATTATTGCTCACGGCTTGCTTCATAAACGCATCTTTCCAAACGCTATCTTTCGGACAGAAGGCTAATATTTGGTTATCCGGCTCATGTAGCATGCATTCGTGATAATTTAGCGCAGCCTGACCAATCCCGCCCTCATGCTTTGCATGCATGATTGTCGCAATTTTTAACCCCCTTTTATCCTCCATTTGCGCCACCTACAACTAGCTTGCTCGAGTTTGGTCTGCATGATAGACACCTAGTACTTTAACTTTTTTACAGAAAAAGCCAAGCTCTTCTAGTGCAAGACGTACATTTTTTTTATTTGGGCTACCTTCAAAGCTAATAAAAAATTGTGCGGTTTTGGATTCACCAGCTGGTATATAACTTTCTATTTTGAACAAATTAACATGATTAGTTGCAAAGCCACCCAACGCTTTATATAGCGCCGCTGGAATGTTACGTGCAGTAAACAACAAGCTTGTCACAACAGGACCATCTTCTACATCTGGATCAACTGGTTCACGTCCCATAGTAACAAAAACGGTGGTATTATCTTCTGCATCTTCAACATTACGCTGAAGAATCTCTAAACCATATAATTCAGCTGCTAGTTCTGAAGCTATAGCAGCTTTGGATGAATCACTCCACTGTCCCACCTGCTGAGCAGCAAGAGCAGTATTGGCATACTCAACCTTTTCAACTTCTGGCAATAATTCATCAATGGAGTTACGCGTTTGCATCAACGCCTGTGGATGCGAGTAAACCTGCTTAATATCTTCCAACTTAGTGCCCTTTGGTGCCATCAAATGATGCTCAATGCGGACAAAATGTTCTGAAATAATAAATAATTCAGTATCTGGTAAAATATTATGAATTTCTGCCACGCGTCCCGCTTTAGAATTTTCAATCGGTATCATGCAATAATCAGCATCACCTTTTTGTACAGCATCCAATGCTGCGTCAAATGATTTACAAGGAATCGTCTTTAAATATGGATATCCTTTGCGGCACGCAAGGTCAGCATGAGCGCCGTGCACGCCCTGAAATGCTATGGTTGTTGCTTTATTAGTCATGATTGACTCCCATGAACAGAGTATTATTTACGAGAAAATATACAAAAGTCGTTTACGATCTGCATGCAAGCGTTTATATTAGCTGCCGTAAAAAATGCAACCTTATTTCACAAACAAGCGCACGAAAGACCTGTGAGGAATTATGAGCAGCAACGTAAACAAGAAAAATACCCAAGACAAGGAATGGAGTGTTGACTCCTGGAGAAAGCTTCCTATTAAACAACAACCAAACTATCCTGATAGCAAAGCACTTGAGGATGTTGAGCAAAGACTTGAAAAACAAGCTCCACTTGTATACCCCACAGAAATTGATGCACTACGTGCCAAACTAGGAGAAGTCTCTCAAGGCAACGCATTCTTACTCCAAGGTGGTGATTGCGCTGAGAGCTTTGCAGAATTTAACGACGACAATTTACGAAATTATTTCCGGGTCATGTTGCAAATGACAATGGCTTTGATGTATGGAGCCGGAAAACCAGTCGTAAAAGTTGGAAGAATAGCAGGGCAATTTGCTAAGCCTCGTTCTGCAGATACAGAAACCATTGATGGAGTAGAGCTACCGAGTTATCGTGGTGACATGGTCAATGACATCGCCTTTGAAGAAGAGGCTCGCATACCTGATCCTGAGCGCCTTTATAAAGTGTACCAGCAAAGCGCAAGCACTCTTAACTTCTTACGTTCCCTGGCCAAAGGTGGATATGCAAGCTTAAGCAATGTGAATCAGTGGAATCAAGAATTTGCAAATCACTCCGCACAAGGAAAATTATTTTCTGATCTTGTAGGCCGTATTAACGAAAGCCTTGGATTTGTTAGGGCTTTGGGTGTACATTTAAGCGACATCAGCCAGATACATGAAGCAGAATTTTTTACCTCACATGAAGGCTTACTACTACCATACGAGCAAGCCCTTACTAAACAGGACAAAGATTCAGGCAAATATTATTGTTGCTCTGCACATATGTTGTGGATTGGTGATCGCACACGCTCTTTAGATGAAGCTCATGTTGAATTTATGCGCGGCATCGCCAACCCAATTGGCATGAAAGCTGGACCTAGCATGCAAACCGACGACCTTATTCGCCTTATTGACGCACTAAACCCTGACAACGAGCCAGGACGCCTTACTATTATCACACGTATGGGTGCCGGCAAGGTTGCGGACCACCTACCTGCTCTACTTAAGCGCGTGAAGGAAGAAGGACGTCATGTGGTATGGTCATGTGACCCTATGCACGGCAATACTGTCAAATCTCCAAATGGCTACAAAACAAGGCCGTTTAATGATATTTTGTCTGAAGTTCGCCAGGTTTTTGAAATTCATAAAGCCGAAGGTACGTATGCCGGCGGTGTCCATTTAGAAATGACCGGGCAAGACGTAACAGAATGTGTGGGTGGAGCACAAGCAATTTCTGAGCTTAACCTCAAAGATCGCTACCATACGCATTGCGACCCGCGCCTTAATGCTTCACAAAGCCTTGAATTGGCTTTCTTAATTGCAGATGAACTTAGAGAAAATTAGTAATCTATATAAGAGACAAACATGAAGCTTTCCATTTGCCCAATTAACTTGGTTGCCCCCTACTCTTTAAAGCATTTTATTGATAGTGGCTGGGAGCTCAACGAGCTTGCTGGTTACCGGGATCCCGAAAATAACACTCTATTGCATTTGGCTACTCAAGTTGGCAACCACAAACTTGTATATGAGCTAATCAATAGCCCTGTCTTTCATGCTCAATTACTAGAAAAAAATAACCACGGTGACATACCGGCTTTAAGTGCAAAACCTCGTCCATGGAATCATAAAGGCCTTGATTCACTCCTGACACAAACTTTGTCCACATTGAAAGATCAGGCAAATTATTTATTAAACTTAGCAGAAGAGCAAACAGCTGCACTCAATGCACACTGCAGGGGAGCACAAGTAGAAACTGATGCAAAGTGGAAGGCATTTTCTGCCCGGTTTATAGCATTAAACTCAGAGCATAACTCAAGAGTAACACAACTACGTAACTCTATAGCAGACCAAAACGCAGTTCGTGATTCACTTAGAGCACTTAAGGTCATGCAACATCCAATTCCAAAAATAGCAGCTGTATGTTGTTTCTTTGCTACGGCGCACATAACATGGTCACTATTTCAAGCAAATGCTGTTTCATGTCACAGCAACACTCCTGAGAATCCACCTTTGTCAACAATGCAGCACGCCACAACACAAGCAGGTGTACAAGCAACTGCATCATTTACCGCAATGAATCAGTTTTAACTAAATTCAACTTCTATTTGTACTACATCCCCCCTCTTATGCATATGCTTGGGAAGACTTGTACCTAGAACCTACCACTGAGTATAAAGTTGATAGTACGCTTACCACGCCTAAGTGTGAACTTCCATTTATTTGAATTACTTTCCATCATTTCTTCAAGCTGTTTTGTAGATTCAACCTTTACTCCGTTGACTTGCAATATAATATCTTTCTTTCTAAAGCCAACACGCTTTGCTGAACTTGTGTCAGACACAGAAGTGATAATCACTCCCTTCATTGGCTGATTAACATCCAGGTCAAACATGTCCGCTACTGCAGGTGAAAGGTTTGCTATAACCGCACCAGAGAGCGGAGATGATCCCTCCAGGTTTCTTAGGTCTCTTTTTGGATGTTCAATTGGGGCTTCCATTGAAATAGCAATTGTTTCACTTTTGCCATTTCGTAATACTGTTAGATTAGCACTATTGCCAATTTTGTATGTAGCTACTCTAAAATGCAACTCATGTTCATCAAGTAATTCCTTACCATCAATGGCTGTAATCACGTCACCCACTTGAAGACCTGATTTTTTACCTGGCCCTTTTGGATAAAGTGCTTTTACAAGTGCTCCTTGAGGCCTCCCCATACCAAGGGCAGAAGCAACCTCTTGGGTTACAGCTTCAACTGACATACCAAGCCAAGGACGTACCACTTGGCCATTACCTGTACTATTATTGATCACTGTAGCAACCATATTTGCAGGAATCGCAAAACCAATTCCGTTTGAACCGCCGGAACGCGTGTAAATGGCAGTGTTAATACCAGCCAACTTGCCATCAATTGTAATCAAAGCGCCCCCGGAGTTTCCTGGATTAATGGCCGCATCGGTTTGAATAAAGAATTGATAATCCGAAACCCCAACGGTAGTCCGTGCAGCAGAAGACACTATACCACTGGTTACTGTTTGCCCAACTCCAAATGGATTACCAATTGCAAGCACCAGATCTCCAACCTCTAGCGAGTCAGAGTCCATAAAACTTAAAAAAGGCAATGATTCATCGCCAGGGTCTATTTGCAGCAAAGCAAGGTCTGTTTTTTCATCTGAGACCAACACACTTGCTGCATACTCGCGCCTATCGGCAAGCACAACAGTAATTTCATCACTTTTAGCAATCACATGATTACTGGTAATAATTAATCCATCTGGCTTAACAATAACGCCTGACCCTAAAGAGCTCTCTACCCGTTGGCTTTCTTTACGACCAAAACTATCACCAAAAAAATGTTTAAATACAGGGTCATTAAAGAAAGGCGAATAGTTACGCACCGTAATTTTACGCTTTGTATAAATATTCACTACTGCAGGAGCAGCTTTTTTGACCAAGGGGGCAAACGAAAGCTGCATTTGCATGGCGGAATTGGGAACCTCTTTAGCTGCCCAAGCTGGCATCGCCACACATAGAACAGATAGGGTTACAGCTAACAATCTAAGCATCTTCATGACACCTCCTACCATTTTACTACCTATAAAGTACTGGAGTCTAAGACTAATTCATAACCAATTTTCTAGTTTATGTCGATCATTACTTGTCACATAATAAAGTGTTTGTAATTTAGTGTGTTGCAAGCTACTTTATATTAACATTTTAGCGATTTCTTAGGTAAAAAAACAATGAAAAGTCTCTTTACTTCTCCAACCAACGCACTAACTTTGCTTGCAGGCCTAACATATGTTCATAGCTCTTATAATCAAGCCCATAGCTCAAGTACACCACTTGGTAATGCGTCATTCTTCTTTACTGTAGGCGCTATTGCATCAGCGACCGACCACCCTAAAGCCGCTCAAGTTGCAAACGTGATTGGACTTGGAAATTTAGCCATATCTGCACTTCATGGAAGGAAAAGCAAGCGTGATGCCATCTCACCTGCAGAAGCGTTATTTGGTTACATCCCAGAAACCTGTCTCAGCTTCACTGCTGCTATATGTTCTTCCTTTATGTCACATACCCCTGGATAGCTAAAAGTTTCTATTGACTTAATAATGTTATCACACTATTAATGAGAATGATTCTCAATCTCATTAATAGTGTGATAACATTATGCGCAGCCTGATAAGCTTATCCTCAACATTACCCACAATGTCACACATAGGCCGTGAAATGCAACGTCGAGGCTATGTGGCCGTCTTAAACTTTATTAACGAAGGCTGCAGACCAGGTATAGTAAGCCTCATAGTTCCGCCACACAATAAACACTCTCGATTAATTGTAGGCATGAACCAAACACCCGGAACCAACCAATTAATGCAAAATATCAATATAGATCTTACGAAACCATCAACCAATCAGACCAAACCGTTTAATCTTCAAGAAACCGAGCAACATCTTTTTCCTAATTGCAGCACTGAAGGACAAGCCATTCAATTGATGCAGCAAGCATATTATATTGGCGACAATATTATTAACCTTAAAGAACCTCAATACGTTCTATCTACAAGATGTGAACAATCCGCACGTCAACTATTAGACCAAATGAGGTACCTCAAATTAACATCTACAGAAATTTTTGAATATATAGCAGACCATTTAAACCGCCCTTCAGAGCCCCAGATAGTTATCAACTAAAATTCTCCTGCCATACTTTTAGCAACACAACCCGTCATTAGGTTAGTATTGTTACTGCACTGATAACAATTATTCTTACAAAGCACACTATATAAAAATAGTCATTACTACAATTTGAATTATTTTTCCGATCATTGCTTGATAAACCGATCAGGACCAATCAAGCATAACATCATCTTCCCATTCCTGGGCTATCCTGCTCTTTATCTTTATTCGAGAATTTATTATGAAGTGCATCTGGGCATAAGGCACCAAGCTCTGACTGCTTTGCTTCTTGAATTAATTCCTTCGGTTTTTTGGCTGCCACTCCAACCTCATCAGTAAGTGCATGCAACCTGCCATCATATTTCAACTCCATACGGTCACTTTGACCAGCATTTTTTTGTCTCGCACGTTCGGCATTGATTTGTTTTTCATCAAACTTACCTGCCTGGTCTCCCGGAGCCCTAATGGCATGCATTGCAATGCGGGCAATCATTTCTAGGCGTTTATTAACTTTATTCGATATTACCCTAAAACGTTTTTTCTTTTTTGGCTTTCCATCAGCATCGAGTTCTTCTTCTAAATCATCGACATCCGCTTCAATATCTTTTGAACGCTCTCGAATTTTTTCTTTTTCTTTGGTTTTAAGGTTTTCCTTGTCGTGCTCTAATTGCTTCTTTAGGTTTTGCCCTTTACCGTATGATGCTTCATTATCATAACCAGTATTTTGGGTTTGGGTGCTAGGCTCACCTTCTTTTGCCTGCTCTTCATTTAAGTAACGTCTATTTACATCCGAATCTTCATCAGACGCAAAAAACTCAGGATGATCATCAATATAGTGGCTGTCGCCTGTTAGTTTGGCGGCCTTAACCGCCAAAGACGCATTTCTTTTACGACGCTGCCTAATAATTTTTTTACTTTCTTTGTTCATTCGGGTCGTGCTCTTCTTGACATTTGGACGTAGCCGTATACCAACAACAAACCGTTTCCCAGTCTTTGCTAATGCCGTGTTTACGCTTATATTGCATACCAGCATATTTACATGAACTTAAACCGGTCACGGTCCCTACATACCGCCTATTTGGAGGCATTTTTCCCATATCTTTACTTATTAATACATTATATCGATACTTTTCTTTTTTACTTACTTTTTGTCCATCACAAGAGACAAGTATGGAACATAACGCAACAATAATACATAATTTATTTTGTGTTTTCATGGCATTTATTATACCATAAATTGAAGCAAATTACTAGCAAATCAGTGTTTTCTATATCCGACACAAAAACTCTTTAGGCAGGAAATATTATGCGTTTCTTAACTATTTTAAGCGCCCTTATGGTTCTTTTATTCAATCAATACGCCTTTGCTAATACGGCATGCGACAACAATACAATTATAAAACGCATCTTACAAAAAGACCCGGCATTACTAGTTCAACTTCAATCTTATGGCATTAGCATCCATTACCAGAATCAACCACAGTCATCTACATATTCTATTGACCCAGCATCCATGAGCAGAATTAGTCATATTAACCAATTATCTTCAAGCCTTACATTGGATAGATGGAAAGATGTTCGCAAAGCTATGTCAGAAAATCAAATGCACATGGATGATGACATTGACTACAACCTTCGCCATGAATCAGACAATTTTTGCCGCAACCATTATCGCAAAGTTGGTGAAAGCGAACTATATTACCGTTGTCAGTTCCGTTATACAGCAACCTATATTCTTCACCAACAAGACAGACAACAATGCTCCAGAGACGCACAAGCCACACATACCGACACCACATCTATCAACCAAGCAACGTATCATTGCATGCGCAACGCAGGCTGGAAAGATCCCAATCAATGGAAAAATAACGTAGAATACTAAGCTTGTGACCAAGCACTTGAAATCGCCACATTAGTCACTACATAGGGTATATACGAACAACAAAATGAATAAATTGGCTGTTTTATTAACGAAAATTACTAAAAAACACACAAAAAG
>CALCTU010000095.1 GCA_937907045.1 uncultured Alphaproteobacteria bacterium | reverse complement strand
TATATCATTATTAAAATCAACCTTTAAGCGATCTTTGTCTAAATAAACCTCCGCTCTACCATCGGCATAAATTAGCGCATAGCACAATACAAGTGGCGTACAAGCAACATCCCGCCCCCTAATGTTAAGTAACCAACAAATACTATCTGGCGCTGTTAGCAAACACGCATCCACAGCATTTTCATTCATTACACTGATTAGCTGATTCATTTTGTCCTGACGTGAAACCCCCGCATACTCCATAGAATAATCAACCACATCAGAACATGGCATCTCCGGCCGATCTTGCCAGATACTATCTACTAAATTTTCTTGAATCGAAACAACATTGGTAAATTTACGAACAAAACTTGCACTATGGCACCACGGATCAATACCTACGCAATTATTTTTAATTTCTGGATATTCGTGAAGTGTAAGACCTGAAATATTTTCTACCTTAAACAGCTCACCATCCAATTGTTGCGAGGCCTGCAACATATAGCGACCATCCGTAAATAATACATGCTTACCATTTGCCATAATCGCCGCAATACCAAACGAGCCACTAAAGCCAGTCAACCACTTAAGACGCTTATAGCAATCTGGTGGATACTCACTTAAATAGGGATCAGTGGTAGGAACCAAATAAACATCCAGTTGATGCTCAACCATTAATGCTTGTATTTTCTTTAATTTATCCCCTGTTTTCATTCCATTCTCTCTTTAATATTCTCCGAATTCTTATCATAGCAACAAAAAACACTTGCACCAACCATTGTTTTAGCTAGAGTGTCACCTTGAGGTTGGCGTGGGCGTTTTAATTGCCTAACCCGGTCAGGTCAGAAATGAAGCAGCCGTAAGCAATATTCTAAGCGGGTCATGTCCAACCTCTTTTATGCAGCATAAGTTTTATAGTATCATCGTGACCGAAGCCAAACAAGCATATGTAGTTCTTGCCAATAAATACCGCCCTCAGCGGTTTGATGATATGATTGGCCAAAATATGCTGGTAACTACACTTACCCACGCCATAGAAACTGGTCGTATTGCAAACGCATTCTTACTTACGGGCATTCGCGGAACCGGAAAAACAACTTCGGCACGCATTATTGCAAAGGCACTTAATTGCGCCGGAGAAGATGGCAAAGGTACCGCCACCACATCACCATGTGGCATCTGTGAGCCATGCCGACTCATTAGTCAGTCAAGACACCCAGATGTACTGGAAGTAGATGCAGCCTCACGTACTGGCGTTGATGACATGCGAGAAATTATCGATAACGCTCATTATTCGCCCGCATCCGCACGCTACAAAATATACATCATCGACGAAGTGCACATGCTTTCCAAAAGCGCTTTTAATGCACTCCTCAAAACACTTGAAGAACCTCCTGCGCACGTCAAATTTATATTTGCAACCACCGAAATTCGCAAAATTCCTGTCACCATATTATCGCGCTGCCAACGATTTGACCTCAAACGCATCACCACCGAGGATCTTACCAAGCACCTTATCTCAATCTGCGAAAAAGAATCGGTTGAATTCGAAGAAGAGGCACTTACACTTATAGCAAAAGTAGGTAGTGGCTCCGTTCGTGATTCGCTCTCCATATTAGACCAAGCAATTGTTCATGCCGATAGCAAAGTAACAATGGATATTGTTAGCTCCATGGTAGGAGTAAGCGACTATGACAGCTTGCTTGATTTATTTGAGCATTGTGCTGGCGGAAGAGCAAAGGATGCAATAGAAATTACCAATAGCTTATATCAACAAGGCGTCCAAATGGTCCATTTATTTGAAGACGTCGCTCAGGTTATCCACCTCATAAGCAAAGCACTCGTCATCAAAGATATGCCCCAACCTGAGTTTTTAAGCATTGAACGATTCATGCGTATTAAAGGCTTAAGCGAACGCTTAGAGCTTGGATATTTAACCAGATGCTGGCAACTTATTACAAATGACCTTAAAGTTATTGCATCAAGTCCGGTCGACCTAGTTGCAGCAGAAATGCTTATTATTAAATTATGCTACATGAGCAACCTACCCTCTCCAGCAAAAGTCATTCAAGATCTACAACAAGAATCTTCTTCTGGAGCGATTAGCTCATCGCAAGCTGCACCTTCTGCCGCACATACAAGCACTTCCACTCCAGTACATGCAAACCTTGCACTTGAGCAACAACCCCTACACACCCCGCAAAGTACTGAAGTAGTAGCAAGCTTTACTGATATTGTTGAACTATTTCAACAAAAACAAGAAATCTTACTTTATAGTTGGCTATATAATGATGTCAGCCTAATTAGCTGCACACCCGGAAAACTGGAAATATGGATACCAGACTCCTTACCACAAAATTTTACACAGCGCGTTGCTCAACACCTACTTGAATGGACTGGTCAACGCTGGATGATTGCCGTTTCTAACAAGCAGGGCAAACCTAGCCTCAAAGAACAAGCCAGCATTGCCGCCCAAAAACTCAAAGATAGCATTGCAAGTGATCCAAAAATTGCTAAAATACTGTCTTTATATCCCGATGCTAAACTCACTAGCATTGACTAGCCGTTAATAACAAGGATTATTTCATGAATATTCAGCAGATGATGAAGCAAGCACAGAAGATGCAAAAGAAAATGGAAGCCATGCAAGAGGAAATGGCCCATAAAGAGTATGTAGGCACAGCAGGTGGTGACATGGTTAGCATTACCATCAATGGAAAACATGATATCATCAAAGTATCCATTGACCCTTCAGCATGCAGCCCTGATGACACCGAAATTCTCGAAGATCTTGTTTTAGCCGCATTTATGCAAGCAAAAAAGCGCGCAGAAGAAGATACATCTGGCGCTATGTCAGACATGATGGGTGGCATGGGCCTTCCTCCTGGCTTTAAAATGCCATTCTAATAATTACTTACATAGCATTAATTTATTAAGGTATATCAGCGTGTTCGCACCCGAACTTGAAGCATTGGTTCAACTTTTAGGAAAACTTCCTGGCATTGGCCAACGCTCAGCACGTCGAATGGTATTGCATCTAGTCACAAACAAAGACAGGACTCTTTATCCGCTGATCGACTGCCTTAAACATGTTGCCCAAACTGTTAAAATATGTAGCAACTGCGGAAACATTGATAGTTGTGACCCTTGTAGTATTTGTAGCAACACAAAGCGCAACCAACACAACCAATTATGCGTGGTAGAGGAAGTTGCAGATCTATGGGCCATAGAACGCAGCCAAACATTTAGTGGACGCTACCATGTACTTGGCGGAACACTCTCGGCCATCGACGGAAGAGGCCCAGAAGATTTAAACATTGATAAACTGGTCCATAAAATTGCCAATGAAAATATATCC
Organism: uncultured Alphaproteobacteria bacterium; assembly: GCA_937907045.1. Classification (GTDB taxonomy): domain Bacteria; phylum Pseudomonadota; class Alphaproteobacteria; order Rickettsiales; family UBA6187; genus CALCTU01. Next base: position 645 of record CALCTU010000095.1, on the reverse strand, counting down.
GAAGTCATTTTAGCTACCAATGCCACGGTTGATGGACAAACAACAGCTCATTATATTGCTCAACGACTAACCGGAATTAATACCACCATTTCTCGACTAGCTCACGGCATTCCTATTGGCGGGGAGCTCGATTACATGGACGAAGGAACATTAAGTGCAGCGTTGGATGCCCGAAAGGCGTTTTAAATTTAATAATTTTTTCACCTGCAACTTTCCAACACCCCCATCAAACCATTCCTATCCATTCATCTTCGGTTATCACATTAACTCCCAATTCAGTGGCTTTTTTGAGTTTTGACCCAGCATCGGCGCCCGCCACAACATAATCTGTTTTCTTTGAAACCGAGCCAGAGACTTTTGCACCCAGTCGCTCTGCTGTCGCCTTGGCCTCAGAACGGCTCATTTTCTCAAGCGTTCCGGTAAATACAATTGTTTTACCAGTAAGGGCTGTCTGCACAGAACTCATCTGATTTTCGATAACGGTTAACTCTGACATTAATTCGTTAATCATGGAAAGATTAACGTCCTCAGCGAAAAAATAGCATAAACTTTCTGCTACTTTTTCACCTATACCATCAATATCAAGAAGTTGCGCACGATATTCCTCTTGATCCAAATGTTTCATCGCATCAACAAATGCAGTTG
>CALCTU010000094.1 GCA_937907045.1 uncultured Alphaproteobacteria bacterium | reverse complement strand
GTTATCCAGAACGTTGCAATAAGAATAATAATGGTGCTTGTGATTCTTCTGGCGATGGGATCACGAGTGCAAACATAACCGAAACTTCCAAGTAATAAGAGTAGTGGTAGTGGGTAAAGAGTGATACCAAATATATTAGCGGATGATTGTGATAGCCATGCTAGAAGGGCAAGTGGGGCTAGTATTGCTTTATCTAAGCTGGCATATGATTGCTCTTGCATAGCAATGCCGCCATATTCCTGCACAATATTTAACATAGGGGCAATAAGCAAATAGCCAACTGATATGCCAAGTGCTGCGATACCAGCTCTTCTGGCTAAAGGGTGTGGGAAATAAAAGCCACCCCACTTAGGAGGGATGCTAATTAGCCCCAATAAACAGCTGGCACAAATGAGTGCCGATGGAGGAAAAAAAGCAAGGCCAATAAACGAAGCGTAAATGAGTAGCATAGGCCGATTGCTCGTAATGCCAAGTAGTGTAAGTGCAATAACAGGAAGAGCAAATGCGTGTGGTAGGCTACTAACCATAAAGCCAAAAAATGTATCTGCGGCTATGGTGATAATAAAGACGGTAATTAAGCCTGCATAACCGGCAACATGACGAGCAGCAAGTGCCATAGTGACGCTATACCAGGTCATAAGTATATAAGGCAGGATTTTACTAAATACAATTGGATCAATGATGCTTGATGATAATTGGAATAACAGTTGATAGCCAAATGGGAGGTAGATGTCGCGATGAATTGATCCTAGGTAGTCGTTATTGGCAAAAATAGTATTATCATAATAATGGAACAATGCAGGTAAAAACTGACTGGCGTCGGTGTTAAAGATCCATTGATCCATGGTGTAATATAGGTGGGGTGCATAATATCCATATACAGCCACCATTACCATCATGATTAATGCTGAGCGTTGTAGCCATATAAGATGTTTGCTGGATAATTGGTGCATTATTTGTCCTCTCTAATGCAAATATCTACTGTCAAAAGTCATCTGTATCTACCAAAAATAGGTCAATTGATAGAGATTTTCAACCTAATTTCTTTTTATTATTAGTTGGTTGAGTGAGGCATGTAATGTTGCAATGTGGTTTAATGGTAGTGAAGTGCGTATTTTACCTGCTATTGGTGGAAATATATTCAACTTTACTGGTGCTGCTTACAATCTTGATGGTGAAGTTGTTGTTGAGCTAGAAAAAGAATAAATCGGCATGATTATTCTTATCTTGCAAAAATCATAAAAAAGGTATATATTGCACATCAATATTTTATACCTTGTTAAAAGGTAGGCGCAAAACGCCTACCTTTTGTTTTATCTAAGACCCTATAGGAATGAATAATAGATGGTTGAATTAGCGATTGTAGGCAATAACTTTGAAAAGCATTTATGGACGACAATAGAGCCGTCTATGCTTCGCTTGGGGTATGAAGTAGTCCGCATCAAATGGATGGAGCAAGGAAAGCGTAATACATTGCAGGTTATGCTAGATTGTGCTGATGGTAGAAATATTAATATTGACGATTGTGAGCGTGCGAGTAAGCAGTTATCTGCATTATTAGATGTAGAGGATGTCATTGAAAAGCAATATGATCTGGAAGTGAGTTCTCCTGGTATTGATCGTCCCCTTACGCGTCCTAAAGACTTTGAGCGTTTTGCTCCTGCAGAAGTGAAGATAGAATTAACCATACCTGTAAATGGCCAAAAGCGTTTTAGAGGTATGTTGTTAGGTATTACGGATGACAATCAGGTTCGTATCATACCAAATGTGGTAACCCTAAGTGAACACAATACTGAAGAAGAAATCATATTCCCATTTAGTAATATACTTAAGGCTAAACTGGTCCTGAACGATGACTTGCTTGCAAAGCATGAGCAGTCGTAAGGTTGTAGTATAATTTAATTTTAGTGACACTAAACTTAACGTCAAAAGAAAAAGGAAAACGTTATGGCAGCTGTGAAAAATTTTGGAAGTGTTGAGATAATTCAAATTGCTGATGCGGTAGCTCGTGAGAAAAATATTGATAGGCAGCTTATTGTGGATGCTATGGAGAACTCAATAGCAATTGCAGCGCGCAAGAAATATGGACATGATAAAAATATTACCGCTAGTATTAACCCAAAAAGTGGTGAAATAAGCTTACTTAGAAATCGTGAAGTTGTTGCAGATGATTATGAAACTGCTGAAGAAAGTGAAGATGAGATTTCAAATGAGGAAAGTGCTGATCAAGAAATACGCCTAACAGACTCACAAATTATTCGTCTTACTGAAGCTAAGCTTAAAAAAGAAGATGCCGTGATTGGTGATATATTAAGCGAATCTCTTCCGCCAATTGATTTAGGTCGTGTGGCTGCACAAACTGCGAAGCAAGTTATTGTACAAAAAGTACGTGATGCTGAAAGAGAACGGCAACATGAAGACTTTAAAGGCCGTGTTGGTGAAGTGGTTCACGGTACGGTTAAGCGTGTAGAGTTTGGCAATGTGATTGTTGATTTGGGTAATGCTGAAGCTATTATTGAGCGCCCACAGCTCATCAAAGGCGAGAGTTTTAGAGTAAATGAACGTGTTCGTGCGTACCTGAAAGAAGTTCGTCGCGAATTAAAAGGCCCACAGATCTTTCTATCGCGTACAGCGCCCGAATTTATGGCAAAACTATTCACACAAGAAGTTCCAGAAATATATGATGGCATCATTGAAATAAAAGGTGTAGCTCGTGAGCCAGGTTCGCGTGCGAAAATTGCTGTATACTCAAATGATCCTAGTATTGATCCTATTGGTTCGTGTGTGGGTGTTCGTGGATCACGTGTCCAGGCAGTGATTTCAGAACTACAGGGTGAAAAAATTGATATTGTACAATGGTCTTCTGATCCAGCAACTTTCTTAGTGAATGCTCTTTCGCAGACAGAAGTTACCAAAGTTGTTATTGATGAAGATAGCGACCGTATTGAGGTTGTTGTGCCAGATGATCAATTAAGTCTTGCTATTGGAAGGCGCGGACAAAATGTTAGGCTTGCTTCTGAGCTTATTGGTTGGCAAATTGATATTATGACCGAAGAAGATGAATCGACGCGTCGTAACGAAGATTTCAACCGAGTTTCTTCATTATTTATAGAAGCGCTTAACATTGAAGAAATTATTGCACATTTACTAGTTTCTGAAGGATTCTTCTCGGTAGAAGAGGTGGCTTATGTTGAGCCAAGTGAACTTGCTGCGGTTGAAGGCTTTGATGACGATATTGTATCAGAACTACAAGCACGTGCTGTGGAATATTTAAATATTCAGCAAGAGAAAATAGAAGCTGCCTTTAAAGAATATGGGGTAGCCGATGACCTGGCGAGTTTTGAAGGTCTTGAGCCTGAGGTAATAGTACAATTAGCCCAAAAAGGTATTACAACATTAGATGATGTTGCTGATCTTTCGCATGATGAGTTTGTTGAATTACTTCCAGATTCTGGTCTTACCGATGAGCAAATTAATGACGCTATTATGGAAGCACGCGGACATTGGTTTGAGAATGAAGAAGATGCTGTTGATCAACAAGAACAGGATAAGAATGCCCAAGAAGCCTCCTAAAGAACATATTTGCGTGCTTAGCAATAAGCAACTTCCCCAGGCTGAGATGGTGCGTTTTGTGTGCGATGATCAGTCAAGGGTGGTGCCTGATATTGCCTGTAAGCTACCAGGTGAAGGGGTATGGCTGCAGGCATGCAAGGATGTTGTACGTCAAGCCGTGGCTGAAGGGGTTTTTGAAAAACATTTTGGTCAATGCGTGGTGTCTCCAACACTTGAAAAAGATGTGGGTGCTCATTTAACAAAACAAGCACTAGGAAGTTTTTCGTTGGCCAGAAAAATGGGAAAGCTTGTTTCCGGTTTTACGAAGGTGCAACAATGTTTGGCTAGTCAACCTGTTGCTTGTTTGATACAGGCCAGTGATGTAGCGCAAGGTTCTAAGGAAAAATTACGATTTAATGGTAGCTCCGTGCCGGTATTTGATATATGTAATAGCATGGAGTTGGCCAAGGTCACTAAGGCTTCCAGGCAAATGTTTATGGCGCTGCTTGATTCTGAGGATACACAAAGATTGTTACCTTCGGTTTTAAAGGCTCAGCGTTATAATTTGGGTGGGTGTTAATTAATTATTTAGTAAGGTACGTGTGACGATATGACTGAGAGCAAAGATAAAGAAAAAAAATCTACATTAACGTTAGGTTCTAAAACACTTGGACTTGGCGGTTCAAAGGGTGGTCAGGTTCCTCAGGTATCACGTGGTCGTGCCGCACGTGGTGTGACGGTAGTTACGCGTAAGCGTAGAACTATTGATAAAAAATCAGGTGTTGCTACTTCATACACAGAATCAAAAGAGCAGTCCAATGCTAGTGGCGCAGAGGGGTCTTCGCTTACGGATGGAGAGCGCCAAAATAGATTAAAAGTACTACAACGTGCCGCTAAGGATGAAGAAGATAAGAAGAAACAACGTGCGCTTCAGGAGCAAGAGGAAGTTTCTGAAGTTATTCCTGAGGTGATTGAAGAGGAAGAAGTTGTTGAAGTTCAGGAAGATGTTGTAGAGGGCTCTGACGATATTCAGGAGCCAGATACTCAAGATGAGCATGTCGCTGAAAAGGAAAATACAAAAGAAGCTAAGGGTGCCAAAGAAACATCTTCTGATAATACAAAGAAAAGACGTTTTGGTAGTGAAATTGCTAATATTAATGCTCAGCTTATTGAACAACAAATGCAAGATCCTTCATTTGTTAAGCCAGTAAGAGGCGGTGATAGAGTGCAGGATGCTCCAGCATCAACCACCACATCTAATTTTACTCGTAAGTCAGGTAAGCATATTGATGATGAAAATCAGGAAGAGCGCAAAGCTAAAGTAAAATCAACGCGTGCTGATAATAGCAAGCGTCGTTCAAATAAATTAACAATTACACAAGCACTGAGTGGCGGTGGTGAAGAGCGTGTCAGGTCATTGGCATCTGTAAGGCGTGCGCGTGAAAAAGCTAGAAGATTATCTGCAGGCGAGCCTCAAAAAGAAAAAGAGAAAGTTGTTCGTGAGGTTATAGTTCCAGAAGTGATTACGGTACAAGAATTAGCTAACCGTATGGCGGAACGAGTTGTTGACGTGACCAAAGCCCTGATGAAGTTAGGTATGGTTGTTACTGCCAATCAAACAATTGATGCCGACACAGCAGAATTAGTGATTTCTGAATTTGGCCATAATATTAAGCGTGTAACGGACGCTGACGTTGAAAATGTTCTATCACAAGAGCAAGAAGATGAAGCAGGTTCACTTGTTGATCGTGCTCCTGTGGTTACCTTTATGGGACACGTGGATCATGGTAAAACATCACTTCTAGATGCAATTAGGCTTTCATCTGTGGCTGGCGGTGAGGCCGGTGGTATTACACAGCATATTGGAGCCTACCAGGTAGCGTTGGAAGATAAGTCAAAGATTACATTTTTAGATACTCCAGGCCATGAAGCCTTTACTGCCATGCGTCAACGTGGTGCTAATGCAACTGATATTGTCGTATTGGTTGTGGCTGCTGATGATGGTATTATGGCGCAAACTGTTGAAGCTATTAGTCATGCCAAAGCAGCGAAAGTTCCAATTATTGTTGCCATTAATAAAGTAGATAAGCCAGAAGCTGATCCAACAAGGGTTAGGAATGCTCTTTTGGAGCATGAGTTAGTGGTTGAAGAGTTAGGTGGTGACATACTAAGTGTTGAAGTGTCAGCTAAGCAAGGAACCAACCTAGATAAGCTTTTAGAAGCCATTATGCTTCAGTCTGAAGTACTTGAGTTAAAAGCAAATCCAAAACGTAAAGCTGCTGGTGTCGTGATTGAAGCCAAAGTCGATAAAGGCAGAGGTGTGGTTGCTACATTGTTGGTACAAAAAGGTACAATGAACATAGGAGATCTAGTGCTTGCTGGTGAAGCATTTGGTCGTGTTCGTGCGATGATGGATGCAAGTGGTGCTTCGTTAGAAGATGCAGGCCCTTCTGTTCCTGTGGAAGTATTGGGTTTAGACCAGGCTCCTGAAGCTGGTGTGGATTTCTTCCAGGTAGATACGGAGCGTCAAGCACGTGAGATTATTGATTATCGTAAGCGTCGGGCACGTGATATTAAAACTGCTCTTGAAAATCGTCGTTCACTTGAAGATTTATTTGAGCAGGCCGGTGAAGGTGGTAGGCGTGAACTTCCAGTGATCATTAAAGGTGATGTGCAAGGTTCTGTAGAAGCTATCACATCTAGCCTTGGTAAATTAACAACCGATGAGGTAGGTGTGCGTGTACTGCATGCAGGAGCTGGTGCAGTTACAGAATCTGATGTTACACTTGCTAATGCATCCCATGCGCTTGTGCTTGGCTTTAATGTACGTGCTGATGCCGCTGCTAAAGAATTGGCCAACAGTGAGAATGTTGATATCCACTATTATTCAATTATTTATGATTTGGTTGATGAGATAAAAGCAATTCTAGGTGGTATGTTATCACCCACTATTAAGGAAGATATTATCGGTAATGCTGAAATACGGGAAGTATTTACCTCTGGTAAAAAATCTGGAAAGATTGCTGGTTGTTATGTGGTTGATGGTGTTATTAAGCGTGGCTGTCATGTTCGGTTGTTACGTGATAATGTGGTGGTGCATCAAGGAAAGCTAAGAACTTTACGTCGTTTTAAGGATGACGTGAAAGAAGTGGGCGCTAACTTTGAATGTGGTGCTGCCATAGAAAATTATGACGATATCAAAGCAGGTGACGTAATAGAAGCGTATGAGTTAGTTGAAGAAGCAAGAACCTTGGATTAGTATAATAATACGAAGTCTAGGGAGTGTTAGTTAAGTAAAGAGTATATAAGTATGTCCCATTCCTATGTTACATCATCGAAAATACCTAGTCAGCGCCAATTGCGTGTTGCTGAGGCGGTGAGGGGTATTTTGTCGCAATTATTATTGCAAACGGATTTTTATGATTCGCCGTTAGCAGGTTTGTCTATTACTGTGTCTGAAGTGCGTATTAGCCCTGATCTTAAAAATGCATCAGTCTTTGTGCTTCCACTGGGAGGAGAGGTTCCTGAAGGATTTGTTGATGCATTAGCACAGATTGCTCCTAGCCTTCGTCATGAGGTTGGTATAAGGGCTAAGTTGCGTTATACGCCAATGCTTACTTTTAAGTTGGATGAAAGTTTTGCTAATGCTGCTCGTGTTGAGTCGTTGTTGAATAGCTAACTGCCATTTGTTAAATGACCATATCGCCAAACAAATCAACGCCTGTTTCTACTTGTCATAAAAAATCAGTCAATGGCTGGTTAAATTTATATAAGCCGGTTGATATGAGTTCAGCCAAGGCTGTGGCAATCGTAAAGAGAGTTCTTGGGGCTAAAAAAGTGGGCCATGCTGGTACGCTTGATCCAATGGCGCAAGGTGTGTTGCCGCTTGCTATTGGTGAGGCTACTAAAGTTGTTCAATACATGGTTCAGTCTACAAAATCATATCAGTTTGACATTACCTGGGGAAGCTCAACTGATACGCTCGATGCCGATGGTGTTGAGATTGCAAGTTCCTCTGCTAGGCCATCAAAAGAATCGGTTGAACATGCATTGGTATCATTTATTGGTGAGATTGACCAGATTCCTCCGGCATATAGTGCGATCAAAGTGGATGGTAAGCGTGCTTATGCGCTTGCTAGGCAGGGGCATGAAGTGAAGCTAAAGTCGCGTTCTGTACATATTACGTTATTTGAGCTAATACAACATAGCGCTGATATTTCTACATTTAGAGTATTATGTTCTAAAGGAACATACGTTAGAAGTTTGGCAAAAGATTTGGCGGATAAGTTAGGTTGTTGCGCTCATGTTTCGACGCTGATCAGAACAAGTGTTGGTGAGTTTTCGGCCGAAGATACGATTTTACTAGAAAACCTTGAAAAAATGGTGTATGAAGACCCCAGCATTGGCTTTTTGCAGCCAATTGAGAGCGTGCTGGACGACATCCCGGTGCTTGAAGTTGGCGATAAAGAAAAATCACGTTGTGTGTTTGGTCAGCTATTTTTTGTAGCCGGCCACGGTTTCCCAAAAGGGCAGCGTGTACAGCTTCTCAAAGACAATGTTTTTTTTGCACTTGCTGAGATTGTAGATGATACAACCGTAAAGCCAGTGCGATTGTTTATGTGTAATATTGATAATTAAATTGAAATCTAGGAGGTTACTAGCGATGTCGATCTCAAATCAACGTAAGTCTGAACTTATTAAAGAATATGCTACTGTAAAGAATGATACTGGTTCACCTGAGGTGCAGTGTGCTGTGCTTACTGAGCGCATTAAGAACTTAACTGAGCATTTAAAGATTAACAAAAAAGATCACCATTCGCGTCGTGGGCTACTTATTATGGTAGGTCGTCGTCGTCGTTTGCTTGATTATCTAAAAAACAAAAGCCAAGACCGATACAAAGATCTTATTCAACGTCTTGGTTTAAGAAAATAAAGGTGTAGGTTTGTTAAAAGTAACAATTAAAAACTACTCTGCATTTACTAATTACGAAAAGGGCACACGCTGGTCTGTTGTGCCTTTTTTGTCGTTTATATAAGCTTTCTATTCGTCAATAAGAATAGTCAGTAATTGATGATAATATGATAAAGGAACTATATTTATGTTCAATGTAACTACCAAAGAGATCCAGTGGGGCGATCGTACGTTAAAATTAGAAACTGGACAAATAGCTAGACAAGCTGATGGTGCTGTAATGGCCACTTATGGTCAGACCGTTGTGTTATGTACAGCTGTTGCAAAAAAAGAAGCTAAACCAGATGTTGATTTTTTTCCACTAACAATTCACTACCAAGAAAAAGCATTCGCTGCTGGTAAAATTCCAGGTGGTTTCTTTAAGCGTGAAGGACGTCCTTCTGAGTTTGAAACATTATCATCGCGCTTAATAGACCGTCCTATTCGTCCTCTTTTCCCAGACGGTTTCTTTAATGAAGTACAAGTTATTTGTACCGTATTACAACATGATGGTGAAAACAGTGCAGATATAGTTGCGATGATTGGAGCTTCTGCTGCATTATCGATTTCTGGTGTACCATTTGAAGGTCCTATTGCGGGAGCCAGAGTTGGCTACAATGACGGTAATTATACGCTTAATCCATCGTTAGAAGAAGCTGCGTCCAGCGATCTTGATTTGGTAGTAGCAGGTACAGAATCTTCGGTTCTTATGGTTGAATCGGAAGCTAATGTACTTTCTGAGGAAATTATGCTTGGTGCTGTTGAATTTGGTCACCAGCAAATGCAACCAGTTATTTCGCTTATTAAAGAGCTTAAAAAAGAAGCTGGTAAAGAAGATTGGGAAGTTACGTTGCCTGATCATAGTCAGTTAGCAAGTCGTATTGCTGACCTAGCTGAAGCTAACCTTCGTAGCGCTTATCAAGAAAAAGATAAGCAAGCTAGGGTAGAAAAAATTGCTGCGGCAAAACAAGAAGCCATTGATGCAATTATCGAGCAAGATGGTGATGATTTTAATGAACTTGCCACCAATACTGTTCTTAAGAAATTAGAAAAGAAAATTGTGCGTGGTGATATTTTACAAAACCGTGTGCGTATTGATGGACGTAAAGAAGATCAAGTACGTCCAATTGAAAGCCAAATTAGCCTTTTACCTCGTACACATGGCTCTGCATTATTTACGCGTGGTGAGACTCAAGCAGTAGTTGTTGCTACTTTGGGTACCGGCACAGATACACAAATTGTAGATGCTCTTACGGGTGAATATAAAGAATCATTCATGCTTCATTATAATTTCCCTCCATATTGTGTAGGTGAAGCTTCAATGTTACGTTCTGCTGGCAGACGTGAAATTGGTCACGGTAAACTTGCATGGCGCGCATTAAAGGCTGCCTTACCATCGCAAGAGGATTTTCCTTATACGCTTCGTTTGGTTTCAGAAATCACGGAATCAAATGGTTCTTCGTCTATGGCTACTGTTTGTGGTT
>CALCTU010000093.1 GCA_937907045.1 uncultured Alphaproteobacteria bacterium | reverse complement strand
ATTTTTCTAACCAATTTGTATTAATCAAACTCATCAACACATGTCTTTCCCATTTGCCATTAATATACAAATAATCTTCGGCGATACCTTCTTGAACAAACCCGCTTTTTTTCAATACCTTTGCACTTGCCTCATTATGCGGCATAAAATTGGCACTTATACGGTGGAGATTTAGTTCTTCAAAAACATAAGCTATAGCAGCTTGGAGACATTCCGTCATAATGCCTTTTCTTTGCATTTTTTCAGATAGTTTAAAGCCCAAAAAACAGGAGTGAAAACAGCCACGTATAATATTATTAAAATTGATCATGCCGATTAACAGATTTTCTTCTTTAGTATAAAGATTCAGGCAGCAGGATTTACCGCTTAAAAAATCGTTGTGGATTTGCGTTATCTTTTCCTTCCAGTAATTTTCAGTGTAATAACTATCTGGCTGCACAGGCTCCCATTTGGATAAATGTTGTTTGTTTTGGATGACAAAATCAAGCATTATGCCTGCCTCAGACGGATTAGGAAGGCGGAGTATGCAGCCGCGTGTTTGAACGGCTGGAGGTATTGTTACTGTCATAATGTCTTTCCCACCGCAATATCATCTGCTTGACCATCATATCCATCAGGATCTTGCCATGGCATAGATGCATAGCCAAGATCAGTATAGAAATACAATGCACTGGGCGAACATTGAGTATATAGGCTACCAATGCCTTCTTTTTTTAACCGACCCTCTAGTTGTTCAATAAACCATTTTCCAAAATCATGCTCAAGCTTATGATCCTCTATCATCATTATTCGTATTGCAGCACTGTTTTCTGACCATAGCTGAATATGGGCATAGCCAATAATCGTCGTTCTATTATAAAGAACATAATGCTGGTGAGCTTTATCATGAAGTATTGAGATGTAAGGGTCTTCTGTGGAAGCCTTGTTAGTGAAATATTTTTGACGATAAGTTTTGGCAGCTTGCCATTCAATATCAGTACTACATGGAAGAATACGTAATTCTTCTGCTGGAGTATTATTTTTTGCCATTATTATACGAGGTTCACCATCGCCATAAAAATTCTCTATCGTTAACTCTGTAACAAACCCAAAGGATTCATATAAAGGAATGGAACGAAAATTTTCAGGATGGGTAACAAGATCAACGCGCCAACTATCATCGCATTTTTTAAGTAAGAACTCCATTGCCGCCCGTGCAATACCTTGACCTCGGCACTCAGGTGAAACTGCCATACCGCTGATGTAACAGCTTGCATCTTCACGCACGGAATAAGCCGCAGTGCCAACTATTTTGTTATCACGCATAATAAAGTAATAGGTATGATTACTTATTTCTTTTAGCGCTCCTGTCAAATCAAGCGGTATGCTATATAATTTTGGCGTAGCAATTGTTTTTTCAAAATCCACCAACAATGGTGCTTGTTCTTCGGTGCACTCTGAGAAAATAAGGCTAGGTAATAAATTTTCTTTCATTTGAAACACCCAAACTACATGGAATAATTTTCCTTTTTATCATAAATTATACCATCCCATATATCCTGTAAGTAATCTATATTATAAAGAAGGTGTATAACGTTAAATCTCAAAATACTGTCCCAATATCCCAGCTGACTTTCTTACTCGATCAGACCAGGCATCCGAAAGTCGCTTAGGTAACCCAGCTAAATCTAAGGCCTCTATATTATATTCTTTGCATTGTAAGGTAGTTTTTGGCGTATAAAAACGTGATGGAAGTTCAGAGAGATTTTGAGCTGTGTACACAGGAAGCTCATCAAGTTCGTTATCTTTTAGCCATATACCAAGTTGTGAATCAAGTTCACGAATAAATCGTTGACTCTTTTTATTGATATTGGTTGGAGTAAAATCAACATTACCTATTATTAAAGCACTGACCTCTTGCAAAACACCATTTACTTTTAAACTAGCCAATACCCGCAATATTACAGCACGTTCAAAATTAGCTCCATACTCAGGTGAGTTAAGATTAAAATTAAGGATAAGAACTTTATTTTGCACTAATATTTGGTTTGACGTGCCAAGACCAAAAAGAATTTCCTGCGCATCACCACCTATAACTTCTACATCCTTTAAAACTCGTGAGCGCTTTTTACTGCCTGTTGATACTGGACAAAGCTTTATTGCGCTCAAGTCTACATACTCTTCTAAATGAGGAATTAAATCATCAGTATTTTTTACCTGCATACCCTCTTGTATTTCTGGCTTTGCAACATGATAGTCTTCCTCTAAACGTACTGTTGATGCCGTAAGTAAGGCTTCCGATCCCTGTACATGTATAACAGCCTTAGTGCCAAGCGGCATAATTGTGCTATGAGAACAATGTCCTATATTTAATCCGTTAAAAAATGCTATATCAGGATTTTCGTCGGCAATTTCTTGAATATATTGTCTGACGCTAGGTTTATAAAATCCTTCTGGCGGCTTTTTATCACGACCTGAAAGTTCTGTCATTTGACCAACAACAATTGCTGAAATATTGGCTAAACCACCTGAATGACGTAAGTGCCTTATAACCGATCGTAAATCAACTTCACCATCTGGCGGGGCCGCTCCTTCAACCATTAAAATAGTTTTACAGTATTTTCCAGCTTGATATGCTGTACCAATAGAATGATCCACACGCTCAAAATAACCACCCCACACTTGACCTTCTATCGATTTTGTTTCCAAAGCAGCTTTATTTATAGGAGTAATTTTATGGCTAATCTTAGTTAACTTACCAAGCAGAACATCTCTAATTTGATTAAAAACATTCTTATGCCCGTCTGCGGAGCTATTTACAGTATCTGTAAAAAATGACAGACTATCACAATGAATAGGCGAGATTGGATGCATTATACCATTACCTGGCTGTCCAAGACGCAAAAACGCATGTGTCAAATCACTAAAACCCAAAGCATATATCCCTCGGTCTAATAATTTTGGTGCTGATTTAGCAATAATATCCAGTGTTTCGGATGTCCCAATGCCTCCATACGCAAACCAAACAGCTTTTATATCTGAGTCTTGACCTAAATACTGTAAATAGTGTTCTGCACGAATTTGAGGTGCTTGAGCATAATCATAATTATACGGGAGACCATCAGCTGGAACAATATCATCAGGCACCACCGGTGTAAAACCCATATCGCTAATGACCTTTCGCATTTCAGCGATTTTCTCAATAGGATCTTCACCGCCAAACATCCAGGCACTTGCAAGCACAAGAATCTTATCACCTAATTTTAAAGGTTTTGCTGGAGTAATAGCTTCACGCATTATTTATCCCATGTTTAAAAATATAATGCTCATGAAATAATGTTGGCATTCGTGCTATTATAGTACAGCAATGTGTATATTTTATTACAATTCTTGACCTACCAACAATGGGAAGTTGGAACCACTAACTGACATCCAAGTCATAATGAAACCAATCAGTCTTATTGGCATTGTATTTTTTATACAACGTTTGGGCTTGGGTATTATTGATACGCGTACACCACCTTACTTGCGATATTCCTATTTCGCGCGAATAGTTTATTGCAAAGTCAATTAACGCTTTTCCAATGCCCTGCCCCCGAAATTGCTCGCAAACATAAAGGTCATTTAATATCGCTATCCGTTTAGCACTTACCGATGAATAAGAAAAATACAGACTCACATAACCTATCTTTTGCTCGCCATAGTGACAAAGAAAAAATATACCATCATCCCTTTTAAAGAAATTCTGTAAAAATGTTCGGTTATGATCACGATTGGGTTTAGCCTGATAAAACATCTGATATTCACCGAATAGAACCACTAAATCTTCCAACGTTTTTTCTGAAACGGGCGTTATTTCTATATTCATAATTGCTGCTCTACTAATCTAGTAATAAAAAATAACCCAACACAAAGTAAGGCGGGAGAATTATTATAATCCCTCATATAACGGCAAGTAATAACGCATAACGCCCCGCCTTGCCAATGGTAACTAATAATAAAAACAACCAGATATTGGTTCTAAAAATGCCTGCAACCAATGTGAGTGGATCACCAATAAAAGGCAACCACGCAAAAAGCAATGTCCAAAGACCATACCGTTGGTAAATATCTGTAGCTTTAGTAAGCGCCTTTCCTTTAATGGGAAACCATTTTCTGTCTTGAAAATGCACTAAATAACGCCCTAATAGCCAATTTACAACTGCACCCAAAACATTACCAATAGTTGCAACCAGAAATAACGCTAGTGCTGAATGACTACCAGTGACACTTAGCCCTATAAGTATTGCCTCTGACTGAACTGGAAGTATGGTTGCTGCAAAAAATGCTGAAGCAAACAATAGCACTAATTCAGACACATTATTCATCTCTCTTTATTCTTCTAGGCCTTCAAAGATACCATTAAAATTAGCATCATAAAACTCACCCTGTTCAGACAGTAATATATATAATGTTTTGCCTCCATTTT
>CALCTU010000092.1 GCA_937907045.1 uncultured Alphaproteobacteria bacterium | reverse complement strand
GCGTAGATGGGCCGCCGCCAGGGAAGCTGCAGTAGGCTGGTCAAGGGTTGCAGGACTTAAGGCTACGGCATTAGCTTGATAGGGCTTCACAGGAAACTCTCTATGAATAGGCCAAGGTAACATCATGAGTATTTGTTCTTCTAGCTCAGGCAATAAATGTTCAAAATTAGAGCCTTTATATTTGTCATCTGAGAAATAAGGATTTGTCCTAAAGAGTGCACATTTTTCTGAGCTAGGTGAATCGCAAAATGCGGTATATGCTTGTGCAACTAACTTAGAATTGATGACTTTTTCTGTTTTGCTTTCTTCAATCAGTTCTTGAGCTTTATGAGCTGCTATTTTCCTAAGGTAATATAATTTTTGTTCTTGAGGTGTCGCCCATGCAATAATAAATTCTTGTTCTTTTTGGGGATGGTGTTCAACAGTTTCGCATACTTGAAGAGGAGCATTAAATTGATCTTGTTTAATTTCGTCATAGGTTATTTTTGCTTTATTCTGTATGTTAGATGTAGCTATTTGTTTTAGTTCTAGTATTTCTTTTTGATGGTTTTCCTTTTGTAGTGCATTGTAAATATCCAAAGGTAGTTCTTTAATGAAGTCCTGTTCAGGTACGTCATATTTCTTAAGAAGTTCAAGAACTATTTTGATATCAGTGTGTATTAAGTCCTTATCTTTTTCTGAAAGTTCTGTGTATTTTTCTTCAATGAATTGAATTAAAAAAGTAACAAGTTTCTGGTGAAAGAGTTCATGAAGGGCTTCGTTTTTTTCTGATGCTTGAGGATTGCACGGGACTTGTTCATCAATGTCACCCGATAAATTATACTCATCCTCACCAAAAAAAAGTTCCAAGCTTTCATCTGTTTTCGTTTGTGCTGAATCACTAGATGTAGCATTGCATAAAAGACGGTATATGCCAATAGCATCTTCAAGGCTATTAATGTGATTGGGGGCAAGATGATCTAGAATCTTTTGATAGGCTGTTTGTAAAGTAGAATTTAGTGAGTTTTCCTCTAAAAGTTCGAATAATTCTTCACAACTAGATACGGCATCTATGCCTTCTTCAAAGGCCATGTTGATAAAACAAAATACAAAAGTGGAGTGAATTTTCTTATATTTAAGTTTACAAGCATCAGCAGCCACATGGAGTTTATTATGTTCAAATGCTGTATATAATATTTTCTTAGGAAGTTTATCAAGTTTATCAAGTAAATACGTTGTTTGGTCGTCTTTAAGTGACAATGAACGTTCTGAGAGTAGCTTGATGGAGTCGTTGTCGAGCTCTTTAAATTGACGATCAATATCATAACGGTTGCTATACGCTATTAACCATTCAAGGTCTTTTGTATTTTCTGCTTGTTTAATAAAGTAGGCTAAATGGTAAGCAGATAACCAATTGTGAGGTAGTGATTTTGTTATATCAGGGCTTGTATGGCGGTATAAGAGCCATAGTGTGCTTTGAGGAATGGGGGCTTTAATACTGCGATGAGTTAACCAAGCAATATGTTTTTTCATATCTCCGTTTTTTAAAACATGTTCTAGGAGTATCGATTTAAAATCATCAACTGATACGCTTGTTCTGTAGTTAGCATTATATTGTTCGGTAAGTTTGTAAAGATGTTGATCAAGATTAGTGAAATTGTTCGCAAGATATAGTTGGAATAAATTATCAAAATTAACACTAAAATCTCCAGAGGGGTGGGCAGAAGGCATAATGGTGTATCAATTACTGTTTAGGTTGAAACTGGCACCACTGACTTATGCCACATGTTGAACATAATGGCTTGCGTGCTTTACATATGTACCTACCATGCAAAATTAGCCAATGATGTGCGTGGGTTTGCCATTTTTTTGGGATTCTGTCAAGTAAAGGCTTGCCGGTGGCGTCAGGGGAGCTTGTATTAACAATACCAAGCCGATTACTTACCCTAAAAACATGTGTGTCAACAGCAATGGTGGGGTGGCCAAAACCACAATTAAGAACAACATTAGCCGTTTTTATGCCAACGCCTGGTAGTTTGACGAGGGCATCAAAGTCTTCTGGTACTTGGCCATGATGTTTTTCAATAAGCTGTTGGCAAAGTTTAATAATATTTTCAGATTTTGTATTATAAAGACCGATGGTTTTGACATAATTTTTTAATTTACCAAGTCCAAGCGCAAGCATTTTTTGAGGGGTGTCGGCAACCTCAAATAATGACTTGGTGGCTTTGTTGACACCTACATCCGTAGCTTGAGCCGACAGTACAACCGCCACTAATAATGTAAAGTGATTGGTGTAATTAAGCTCTGTTTTGGGCTCTGGGTTTTGAGCGGCAAAATAACTAAAAATTTTATTAATAGTCGTGGTGCTTAGAAGAGTCATGTTATGTATAGGTCATGTGATGATAATGGTACAGCCGTGGCAGTAGCCGTTTGTGTTAAAGGAGCTGGTGTCTTGTCTTGATCTGCCGTTGATTGTCGTGTTGCTCTGGTTGGGGTGGAAACTTTTATGGGTGCACTGCCATTTGCCATATTATCATGGATGTGCTTCCAGCGCTCTAAGGGCGTATGCCCTTGAGTGTTGTGTATGTTAACTACTTGAGGTACTTTTTTTGTTATGAGAGTAACAGCCCCCTTGCAGTATTGATTACCAGGATCATATTGTCTGGAAGCATAAAGGCTATGTAACGGGGTGTTGCCTCTGTCATTTTGCTCTTGAAGTAACGTTTCTATGTCAACGCCTTTTCTTTGCATGGATAGTAGCAGGGGTTTAACACATGTAGGGATGATGGCTGCAACCAAATGAACTATATTGCAACTATCAATGGTGCGTTCGTGGTCTTTATAAAACGTCTTATCAAATGCCTCCATAAAACTGCACAATAATGCTGAGTCATGCTGAATGGTTTTAAGAGCGGTTGTGAATAGATGATAAATTGTTTCGTAGGGTAATTGAGAAATATAGTTTGCAACCTGCTTAAAAGTAGCTTGTGATCTTCTGGTGAGTATTGCACGAATATAGTCGGGTTGGACACGAGTTAAGAGATTAGTAATCTCGGGTGTGCCTAGGAAGTCTTTAAGCTCTTGATCGGATAACCCTTGAAAGAATGCTTCGGATGTAAGCGGGTTTTTTTTGGTGGAGTCTAAATAAAGTAATCCATAGGGGAGAAAGTCACTCTGTGAGTAGCCAATGAGGATA
Source organism: uncultured Alphaproteobacteria bacterium (assembly GCA_937907045.1). GTDB lineage: Bacteria > Pseudomonadota > Alphaproteobacteria > Rickettsiales > UBA6187 > CALCTU01. Next base: position 10,164 of record CALCTU010000092.1, on the reverse strand, counting down.
GACCGTGTATTGCTGTTTGTAAGCTGTCTTAATAGTTGTAAAATAGATCTTGGTTGTCGGTGTTGAGCTGCTTTAAACAGAGCTTGTTCAGATAAGTAGGCTCCTCGCTTGCATAATTCAGGAATTCCTTCTGTTAGTCCATATATGATACACGTATCAAGCATGGCAGTATAGAAGTTTATTATACTTGAATAGCCGTATTTTTTCGCAATTTTAGTAGCTTGCGCAAGGTAGTTTGGTGATTCTGGGTTTAATTGTAGTACAGTAGCTAGAAGTTTCTTAAAAGCGTTTATTTTCTTTTCAGGCGAAGGCGTGTGAGGCACAGTGGCAAAATCCTTATCATTATGCAAAAAATACTCATTTTGAGTAAGTTCTAATAATCAGAAAAATTACCAAATCTTTACTTTTTAAGCAACAGCTTATCGCTATGAATACGGGTTGGAATTCGACAGTGGGTATGACTTACCATAAATGGATTTTCAATGCCGCTTTTATTAATGGCATCAACTGCTGTATCCGCCATTACAGACGTAAAATTATTGGCGTCTGAGTAAATATGATATTCGTGAATATCGCGTTCGGCACGTTCTATTAAAGGAAATGCAAGCATGTCAAAACCTTGATCTTGAGGTGTCATCCCCTCCCAGATAAGGTTTTCTTCGATATTTGCTTCTAGGTTCTCTTCGGGCATATCTTACCTTTTATTGTTAAAGACACATAGTAGATCTGTATAATGTTATACTGATCTACTATGTGTACCCCCTTTGTACCCCTTCATACCATAGAGTATTATCCCTTGATAATTATCATTATAAAAGGAAAAAGGTTAATAAATGGTTAATATACTGATCGTAAATGAATTCTAGGGGCACCTGAACGCAATACCATTTCTTTTAAAAAAGAAATGGTATATACAATGTTTTAGGTATTTAAAGGGTGTTGCTTTTATAAACATCCGTTGTTAAATAGAGTGATCCTGTAAATAAGATACGTCCAGGTCTGTCGGCATAAGTTGTTGTAATATAGTCTATAGCATCATCAGGGTGGTCAGCTTCAAAGGTTTCAAATCCAAGGTCATTTGCAGCATCAGCAATAACAGCTGGGGCATAAGCAGAAGGTTCGGTGGTGATAAGCATGCCGGTAATATGGGGGCTTGCATGTTTAAAATGCTGGATAAAGGCTTTGATATCACGTCCTTTTGTCATGCCAATGGCTAAATAAAGAGGGGTGTTGTTATTATGTGTTAGTGTGGATGCAAGTGTGTGAGCTGCGGCTTGGTTATGGGCGCCATCTACCCAAATGGACCATTGGTTGTTGGGTAGGCGTTTTACCAGTTCACCTTTGTTGATATGCTCTAAGCGAGCTGGCCACGTGGTAGCAGTTATGCCTTGTTTGATATGCTCATCAGATATATCGAAGCCACTTAAGTGTTTAGCAGCACATATAGCAGTACCTGCGTTAATAATTTGGTGTTCGCCAGCCAGTGAAGGTAATGGCAGGTCAAGATTATCATCAGTGGATTTGAGGTGAAAATGCATGCCAGTTTCGGTGGGCTCAGAGTGCCAGTCATAGCCAAAGGCAATGAGAGGAGCCATGACTTTTTGAGCTTTTTCTTCGAGTACGGCATCGGTTTCATCTGTCTGTAGCGATGTAACGCATGGTACACCTGCCTTAATAATACCGGCTTTTTCTCCGGCAATTGCAGTAATAGTGGAGCCTAGATATTCAGTATGATCTAATGAGATGGGTGTAATGATGGTAAGAAGTGGGTTAGGAATGACATTGGTTGCGTCAAGGCGTCCACCAAGGCCTGTTTCAAGTAATACAATGTCAGCCTTGTGGCGAGAAAACGCTAAAAACGCTCCTACGGTAGTACCTTCAAAAAAGGTAACAGGAATATCATGTTTTTGACTGGCAATGCGGCATTCTTCCATGGTTTGATAAAGCTCTGTGTCGCTAATTTTAGAGCCCGCAACAACAATGCGTTCATTAAACTCTCTAAGATGAGGTGAGGTGTATAAGTGTACTTTGTAACCTGCAGCCTGCAAGATGTGTTGCAGAAAAGCTAAGGTTGATCCTTTGCCATTGGTGCCGGCAACATGCACTACAGGTGGCAAGTTTAAATGTGGATTTCCCAAGGCTTCTAGTAACGCTATGACGCGGTGAAGTTTCAGGTCAATGGGTTTAGGGCCAATCATTTGTGGCCAGTGAGGCATGAATACCATGATTAAGTACGTTATTATTAATGACATTTCTTGTGCCAAGCTTCACAACACTCGTTATCTTAGCCAAAGTTCCGGAATGACCGGTATTGTGAAGATTTGGCACGAAAGCTTTTAGCATAAATAGTTCATAATGACTAAATTAAAAATCCTTCTTCACATCATGCACCCGAATATAATCTACTCCTTTTTTAATTAACTGCCTTGAAATTTCATGTGTTTCAGGGTCTCTGGATTTAGAAATAGTAGGGTAGAGATAATTAAGGAAAGATTTACGTGAGTGCCCAACATAAATAGGTACGTCAAGCTTGGTGAGTTTATCGATGTGCTCAATAATATAGGCACTTTGTTGGGCGGTTTTACCAAAGCCAATTCCTGGATCAAATATACATTGAGTATTTGGGTCAAGAGTTTGTTTTTTATGGTTAATCCATTTCTTTACTTCTTCGATTGGATTGCAGTTTTTAGGCAAGGTTTTGTTTTTATTAGCCGGTAGTCCAAGGTGATGCATGACCACAACCGGTATGTGATGAGTTAAAACAAGCGTTTGCATATTATGGTCATCAAGTCCTTGTTGATCGTTGATCATATCGATGCCCAGGTCAATTGCATGTTTTGCACTAGTAACGTCGATAGTATCAATACTCACTTTACAATGATGCTTGTGGGCAAGGTTAATAATATCCGGAAGTATGGTATTAAGTCGTTGCCAATCCTCGCCTTTATCGAGCATGATGGCACCGGGACGTGTTGATTGTGCCCCTACATCAATAATATCTGCGCCATCATCGATTAATCTTTGGGCGTGATTAAGTGCAGCCTGATAAGATGTATATTTGCCGCCATCGGAGAAAGAATCGGGGGTAATATTTAAGATGCCAACGCGTGTAACCATGGTTGGCTCGTGGTGATGGTTAATTGATCAATTAATTGAGAGACTGTCTGTTTATTGACAGCATGCTTCCAGTTGGGCGCTATCTGTTGTAAGGGTAAGAGCACAAAATCACGATGCTCAATACCTGTGTGCGGAAGTGTAAGATCAGGGGTGTTGATGATAGTTTCATAATAGCATACTAGATCAATATCAATTTCACGAGGAGCCCAGGTTCCACGTTTTTGTTTGCCAAGAATGCTCTCTATCTCTTTGATTTTATGTAATACTTCTTCTGCGCTAAGCAGTGTTGTGCCACCCACAACCATATTCAGAAAAGGAATGTCCCATTCTTCGGGAGAGTCTTGCTTTAATAATGCGGGTGAGGTATAGATGTCCGAGATGTGCATGGAAGTAAAAACATGCATGCCCAAAAGCTCAACTGCGCGGGCTAAATAACCCTCGCGATCACCAATATTCGAACCTAATCCAAGATACATCATAATGGCTTGAGGTTATAAACCATGACGTTAGTGTTTGTCAAAGATGCATTTGTACCAGAAGAACAAGCTACATTAGATATTAATGAGCGTGGGTGTAGGCTTGGCGATGGCATGTTTGAGACAATGCGCATTACCAACGGTGAGGTGCAATGTATTGAGGTGCATTTTAAAAGAATTATCAAAGGGTTAGATAGGCTTCTTATCAAGCATCAATACCTTATGGACGCGCTTCCAGAAGTGATACAAGCCTTAATAGATGAAAATAAAGTAACGGATGGATTTGTCCGTGTTGGTGTTAGCCGGGGTATTGGTTCGGTTGGTTGGTTGCCTACTATGGATGGTGAGCCAACATTAATTGTGCAAACATTTTTGCAAAAAGAATTGTCATCACGATCTATTAACCTAGCATTTTCAGATAATATTCATGTTCCGGGTATAGGTGTTAAAACATTGGGAGCGTATACTTATATCCAGGCCAGTATGGAGGCGGCATCGAAAAATGTTGATGATGTTATCATGTGTAATGAAGATGGTTATGTATGCGAGACAAGTTGTGCGAATATTTTTTGGCAAAAACACGGTGTATGGTATACGCCTTCATTGGAACTTGGTATTATTGATGGTGTTACGCGACGCGTGTTTATGCAGCAAGAATTTGTGGTGGAAGGATTCTACACCAATGAAGCACTCCAGCATGCTGATGCAATTTGTGTAAGTAATGTCAGGTTGGGTGTTGTTGAAGGAGTAATACGATCTTTCGCAAGTTAATTTGCTAGTAGATACTATCAAACGGGACCTTGTCGCTTGCTTTGCGGTGTATGACGGTATATATGGCTTACCTATCAGTATATGGCGATAGATGCTCAAAAGTATTTTTTGCAAAAAAAATCTACAAAAAAGTGAGTTAATATATTTTTAATACAATCTGTGGTATAATTTTGGGAGTGTAGTGATACGGGGATGTATTAAAGAGGAAAAAGATGCCCAGAGATGTTGATGAGTTGATGGATAGGTATGAACGGACTCAAGGTTTTATGGATCTTGATCCTGAAATGGTGGCAAGAATTGAAGCTATTAGAAGTCGTCCAAGAGGAAGACGGGGGCATTTGCCATCGCCAGATGGCACCTTAAGTGCAGAAGAAGAGCAAGAAACAGCACTTTTGGCTAATTTAGAAGAACATCTTAACGCATATGAAGCTATTATGGATGGTGCTGTGCCTGATGGTTTTGCTGATGGGCCCGAGCCTGTAGGTGAGGCAGCAGCTGCAGAGACACCTGATCTTGACTTAGCAGGAGATATAGATCCACCACCGTCATTTGCAGAGGTTGATCCAGATCTTTATGAACAAGTGCATGGTCAAGAGAGAGAACAACTCGACCGTTTACAAGAACGTCGGCAAGAACAAAGAGATATGCGTCAGCAGCAGCGAATGGATGCGGCTGGTTTTGAACATATGGAAGAACTTTCATCGCAAGTAAGGCAGCCTGGTGACAGGACGGCTCCGCTACATGTAAATACATGGACACCGGAGGGACAAATGCCGGCACATACTGTTGAGCCTGATGCTGGAGAAGTTGCAGTTAAGACTAAAGGTGCAAAAGTTAAAGTGGCAAAAGAAGCATTAAAAGATGGTGCGAGTGCTGCTGCGCATGGCGCTAAATCTGCGGTAAAACACACGCCAGAGAATTTGCGTAATGCTGGTGTGACAGATAGGGTTGTTGGAGGGCTTGGTGCAGGTGCTTTAATGGCTGCTTCGGGGTTAAGTACTGCTGCTACCGGAGGTAGGCATGCGGCCCAATTAATGGGAATGGGATTAAACAGAGTAACATTTGGTGCATCTAACTATCTTGGAGGTAAAGTGGCGGCAGCAACCAGGGCTACTGGTGAGGTGGTAGGCAATGCCGCTAGTTCAACATACCGACGTGCTAGAAGAGCCATGTCAGGAGATAGGAGCGGTAGGGTAGTGAGTGCCCGCGATGCAGGACCTGAGGAAGAGTTAAGCCTTCCACATGAGGATCCGGATATAGGTGATACAACTCCAGAAGGTATGGAATGGATTAATGAGCCAGAATTCCAAGAAATACTTAACGAAGGTGCGGATGCGGATATTGATGTTGAACATGCCCCGTTACCAGGTGAAGTAGAGGAAAGGCCACTTGATATGAAGGTGAAATTGCAACCTGGAAAATATCAACCTAGTCATGGTGAGCCACAAAGGCGTCTTTCTAGTCAAGAGTCTGGTGCAAATGCGCAGGCACAGCAACAAGTAGCGCCAGTACAACAGCAGATTCAAGAACAGCCAGATAGACCAGTTTCAGCGCCGCCAGGTGTAAGCCACCAGCATCATCAAGAACAACAAGATGCAGCACGCAGAACAAGTATCTAAATAGGTAGTTTTTCTAATTTTTGCCATAAGCTTGTATATGGAGCGATAAGAATTGAAAAATATTTTTCTAAAAAATGAATTTAAAGAAAAATAAATATATTTTTAATGTGTTTTATAGTATAATTGTCGAAATATGATAGTGCGGGGAATGTGAAAGAGGAGAGGATATGCCCAGAGATATTGATGATTTGATGCGTAGATATCAGCAAACCCAAGGATTTTTAGATTTAGACCCTGCAATGGTAGCGCAAATTGAAGCTATTCGGAGTCGCCCAGAAGGCAGAAGGGGGCATGTGCCATCGCCAGATGGTACTTTAAGCGCAGAAGAAGAGCAAGAAGCAGATGTTTTGGCTGATTTAGAAAAACATCTTAATGCATATGAAGCTATTATGAATGGTGCTGTGCCTGATGGCCTTGCTGATGGACCCGAGCCTGTAGGAGAAGCAGCAGAAGCAGAGATGCCGGAACTTGATTTGGCTGGTGATGTTGATGTAGCACCACCATTACTTCAGGAAGTTGATCCAGAACGTTATGAAGAAATTCAGGCCTTGGCTGAGCAAGCCAGGGAAGAGCAAGATCATGTTCATGGTGCAGCACGACAACGTCAAGAAGAGCTTGCTCAGCAGCGACAACAAGATGCAAGAGACGCTCGAAATTTTGAACATATGAGAGAGCTCTCTGAGAGTCGACGAAGCGAGCCAGGTGCACCGCCATTACATGTAAATACGTGGACGCCAGAAGGCCAGATGCCTGCACATACTGTTCAGCCAGATCCGCATGCGCATGATGTTTCTGTAGATAGAGCATTGCACCGTAATTTACGTGCTGGCCGTGATGCGGTGGGTGATGGTTTGCAAGCTGTGGGTGGTGCGGCTGCGAATGCGGCAGGTCGAGTTGCTGCTCCTGTTGGAAGAGGGCTTGGTCAAGCTGGGCACCAACTTGGAAGAGGTGCTGGTTCTCTTGCTTTGCTAGTTTATCCTCATGTACCAGAGAGTGTGGAAAATGGTTTAAAAGCGGGTGTTCATGGTGTTAAAAGTGCATATAAGGGTGCTAAAGGTGCATATAAAGGAGCTAAGGATGCAATTAAGCATAAAATGGAGCCTTCTGGAAAGGTTAGAGCTGCAGATGGTGCAGGACCTGTTGATGAGCTAGAAGATGAGGCTAGTGTTGCTTCAGCTCCGCTGGAAGATGAAGTAAGTGTAACATCAAGCGAGCCAAGTGAGCTTGAAAGTGACAGAGATGATGTTTCTGTGCATTCATTGCCAACCGATGCTGATCTTGAAGTGCTAGAAAATACAATTTCGCCTGTTAGGACATTTGAACAAGAACAAGCAGATCGAAGAGAAGATGCACTTGCACAGGCGCAGGAAGAAGAGCAATCTGGGGCTAGGAGTGAGGTAACTGGTTCTAGCTACCATCCTTCCATTCCAGGTGTTCATCCTACAAGGGAAGAGCTTCATGAAGCCAGTGTTGCTTCTGGTGAGCCCGCTCCAGTGCAGGCCCATGTTGCCCACGAAGAAGAAATGGTGCTGCCTGGCCAAGTTGTCGAAAGTCCACCTGTGCAGCCACTTGAAGCGCATGCAAGCGTAAGGCCACCCAATGCGGCAGATCGATGGTTGGATGAGGCTATAGCAGAGTCAAGAATGGCAGGAAATGAGGCAGGAGCAAGTGCGGATGCCCAGCAGCATATGAAACCTGTTCAGCAGCTGCAGCAACAACGTGAGCGGTCTTCTTCGGCTCCGCCAGCAATGAACCACCAGCACCACCAAGAACAACAAGATGCGGCGCGCAGAGCAAGCATGTAGGGATTTTTGTATTAACGCACAAATACATGCACTTGTCCAAATTCAGCTTCATTGCTGTTTTGGAAAGTGATACGTAACCGATCTTCTGTAACGCCATAATATTTAATTTGTCGTTCAATGGCAGATGTATGCTGACGCGTGGACTGGTCACCTTCGGGTATGACAGCTACAATATCAAAAAATGTACTGGGTTTTACTTTGAGGGCGCTTTGAACAATTTTTTCTAACGAGCGTTCATACGCAACTACTTCGTTGTTAAACCGAATAATCATGGCAGGTTTATCGGTAGAGGCAAATGAAGAAAAGCTTGCAAAAAGTACGATAATTGCTAGAACAACGCGAACCAGATTCATAAGTATCCTCAAAATGTACGAGTGAATTTTACCCTGGCATAGTAAACGTATTAATTGTAAAGATAAAACAAAAATTTCTAAAAAAGATGTTATGACCATAACTTCAGGCATTTATATAGAACAAGAGCGTCCTATTCGAGAGTCTGGGGCGGTTCGCTGCGTGGATGATACGGTGCAATTTATTTCTCATAGTAGACAAGTTTCTATACCAATTAAAGGTCTAAAAATAGTACTTGGAGGTGCTGGTCACAGAGTGTTGTATTTTTCACATTCAAGTCATCCTGGTATTACGTTGCATACCACGGACAAAGCAATTTTGAAAGTCTTAGCGACCCACGGTAATGAATTTGCGAAAACAACGTTGACCGAGCATAGAGGGCATAAGAACCGATTGATTTTTTCTTCAACAATACTATTTGCGATTATTTTTACCAGTATCTATTTTGTGTTGATTGATCGCGATCATGTGGTAGGAACAATTGTTGAGGCAATTCCACCCTCTGTAGAAGAAAGCTGGGGTGAGATGATTATTGATAGTTTTGGCCACGGTCAGATGGTAATGGATGATGCGGACGCTACGGGATACCTTACCTACTTAGCCAAACCAATTGAGCATGCAGCACGCCATGATTTATCCTACCCACTTAAATATTACGTGAGTCCGAACGAACAAATCAATGCCTTTGCTGCCCCTGGTGGTATAGTGGTAGTTAATTATGGACTCATTTTGGAGGCAAGTTCGCATAAACAGCTACTTGGCGTCCTTGCTCACGAGGTGGCGCATGTCACCCAGCGTCACAGTTTAAAGAGATTGGTGCATCAATTAAGCTCGTATTTGCTACTTAGTATGTTGGTTGGTGATATTGATGGTATGGCTGCAATTATGGTAGATCAGGCAGACCAATTGCTAAAATTAGAATATTCTCGTGAACATGAAACAGAGTCTGATATACGCGGGGTAGATTACATGCTTAGTGCGGGTGTTGACCCATCGGGTTTATTGGACTTTTTTGATTTGTTAGCCGAAGAAGAAAAAGCAATGGCCGGTGATAGTTTGTCCTATGTTCCTGAGTTATTTCGTACGCATCCATTATCAGAAAATAGAATTGAAGCTTTAAAACGCTACATTGATGGTAAAGAAATAACAAATACCGAGGCCACGTATTATAATCATCTTCGATTTGAAGAAGTATTTGCAAAACTAAAGGCCTACCTTGTTTACAGATTAGAAGAAGAAAAGAAAGAGAAGAAAACTGAAGATAACGATGATCTTCCAGCTTCGTAGGTAAGTGTGAGTTTTGTGTTTACCTTTTTTTGTTATCGTGCCATAGTCTGATGCGTTACATGACTATAAAGGGAGTACGCGCGTATGCACGTGTCTGTTAAAGGTAAGCCGTCATTTTGTCATTTAGAAGTGACGTTGGATTCTGGCGATTGCATTGTTACAGAATCGGACGCCATGGCAAGCATGGATAGTGATATTCACCATGATGTTAAGCTTCATGGCGGACTATGGGGCGGATTGATGCGCAAATTATTTGGCGGTGAGACTCTATTCATCAATTATTTTACCAATAAATCGGCTGAACCAAAAAAGATGGTTTTGACACAACCTACGCCCGGGATGATCAACCATCGGCAATTAGAAAGTGGTAGTGACGGTTTTTATTTGCAGCCAGGAGCTTTTTTGGCTCGTACTCGTGGGGTTAAAATTTCGTTACATTGGGCGGGGTTTAAATCGTGGTTTGCCAGAGAAGGTCTATTTAGACTTTATGCTCATGGTAATGGGTATGTGTGGTATGCATGTTATGGTGCTATTTATGCATATGAGTTAGATGGCGAATATATTGTTGACACAAGCCATTTGGTGTCTTACCCCAAAGGAGTGAGTTTGCATATTCAGTTGGCAGGCAAAGGTTTGTTTTCTAGTTTCTTTTCGGGCGAGGGTTTTGTAACGCGCCTTAAAGGCAAAGGTACAGTTTATTTGCAAAGTCGTAGTATGTCAGGATTGGCTTCTACCATT